>JAYTNO010000199.1:0-8195 GCA_043748275.1 Flavobacterium sp.
AAGCAAGTCGAATTTAAACAAAATGAGCCCGATAAAATATCGAACTCATTATTATCAAAATTAATTATAAATTTGTCTAAACTTTTGGGTTCAGTCTATAAGTGGTCAGGATTTTTTTATTTTTAAAAATTGATTTACTTAAGATTTTTTATTCTTTCCATTGTTAAATCTAACTTTTTCAACCACTGGTGTTTTTGAAGCAGGTTTTTTATCGCGAGATTTAGCATTTGAAGCAGGTTTCTTTTTAAACTCTACTTTTGGTGCAGGTTTAAATTCTGCTCTTGGTTTTTGATTTTCTTTTATAGGAATTTCAGCTTTGTGTTTGGCTAAAACTTCATTTGGATTTTTAGGATTTTCTTTGGTTCCACGCAAGTGAATAATCAAAGCGTTTAGAAAATTACGTAATACTTGATCACCACATTCCATAAAATTTTCGTGTTTTTCATCACGAAAAAAAGCGCCTAATTCTGATTTTGAAATACGGAAATCTACCAATTCTAGGATTTCAACTATTTGATCATCGCGAAGCATTAATGCTACACGTAGTTTTTTGAATATATCGTTATTGTTCATTTTATAAAAGTTTAGATAGTTAAAAAGTTTAGAAGGTTTAGTTTCTAAAGTAAATTAAAAAAGCCAAAGGTACGCTTTTACAAAATTATCACGCCATAATTTTTCATTGTGTTGTCCACCTTTAATAATGACTTTTTTATTCAAATTCAAACAATAGCATCTATTAGTGTTTATTAGTTCTTCAATTTTATTTAAATCTGGAATAACATCTGCATCTCCTTCATTATCACCACATAGAAAATATATTTTAGAATTGAGTTTAGGTGCCTTTTGAGTTAATTCAATAATTTCATTACGGTTAAACCAAAATGAAGGTGAGAAAACTCCTGCTTTTCCAAATATTTTAGGATATTTTAATAATGCGTAATATGAATTTAATCCGCCTAAAGAACTCCCAAAAATCGCTGTGTTTTTAGCATTTGCTTTGGTTCTGTATTTTTTGTCAATGATTGGTTTTAAAGTTGTTACAATAAAATCTAAATAGTTATTGGCATTACCGCCGTTATATTTAGGATGTTTATATGGTGTCAATTCATCCATACGTTTTTCGCCACCATTTTCTATACCAACTACAATAACTTGTGCATTGAGACTGTCTAATTTTTCATCAATATTCCATTCGCCAGCAAAAGAAGTTTTGGCATCAAACAAGTTTTGCGCATCGTGCATATAAATTACTGGATATTTTTTGGTTGAAATAGTGTAGTTTTTAGGTAAATACAACCATATTTTTCGACTAGTTTTTAGTTGTGGAGCCTCAATAATAAAGGTGGAAACTTGTTTGCTTGCAGTACTTTCTTGAGCTTCAAGATTACAGAAAAAAAGACATAGGAAAAGAGTAAGAATAGTTTTCAAATTAAATTTATTTTTGATTTATTATAAAAAATTATATTTTAGCTAAAAATAAACAATTGATGCATACTAAAGAAGATAAAATAAATTTATTAGCAGATATGATTTCGTTTGCCATTGTTGATGGTGAATTGCACGAAAGAGAGTATCTTTTTCTTTCCTTGATTGCTCAAGAACTTCAAATTGATGGAACCGAATTTAAACAATTATTTCATCAAGAACGAAGAAGTGAAATCATAAAAACTGAATTCGAACGCATACAACAATTCTATCGTTTGGCTTTATTAATGCATTGTGATGGCGTTTTGCATGAACGTGAAACAAATGCCATTCAAGTCATAGGGATTAATATGGGTTTGAATCCGCATGCTATCAAAAGAGTATTAAAAGCTATGGAGTCATCAAAAACAAAAATGATTTCTCCCGATTTTTTATTGGAAGTTTTTCAGGAACAGTTAAATTAAATTTTACTTTGTAACATCTTTATCTCATCTCTCAATTTTGCAGCTTGCATAAAATCTAAATCTTTTGCCGATTTTTCCATCGCTTTACGCTTTTCACGTATGCGTTTTTCAATTTCAGTTTTAGAAAGATATTCGGTTTCTGGTTCTGCAGCAATTGATGAGGTATAACCCAATTCTAAATCAACAAGCGGATTTTTAGTAAAAGCACTTTCGATTTTTTTATTTAATGCCATTGGCACAACATTATTTTCTGTGTTGAAATTGATTTGTTTGGTTCTACGATAATTGGTTTCATCTATTGTTTTTTGCATACTTGCTGTAATTTTATCAGCATACATTATGGCTTTTCCGTTTAGATTTCTTGCTGCACGACCAATAGTTTGGGTTAAAGAGCGATGACTTCTCAAGAATCCTTCTTTGTCAGCATCAAGAATGGCTACCAATGAAACTTCGGGTAAATCCAAACCTTCTCTCAATAAATTAACTCCAATTAAAACATCAAAAACTCCTTTTCGCAAATCTTGCATTATTTCAATTCGTTCCAAAGTATCAACTTCAGAATGAATATAGCGGCAACGAATATCTAATTTTGCAAGATATTTTGCCAATTCTTCTGCCATTCTTTTGGTCAAAGTAGTAACGAGAACGCGTTCATCTTTTTCAGCACGAATTTGAATTTCTTCAATCAAATCATCAATCTGATTTAAACTCGGACGAATTTCTATAATAGGATCTAACAATCCTGTTGGACGAATGACTTGCTCAACAACAACACCTTCTGTTTTTTGTAATTCATAATCTGCTGGAGTTGCTGATACATAAATAACTTGATTTTGCATGGACTCAAACTCTTCAAACTTCAAAGGTCTGTTGTCCATTGCGGCAGGTAATCTAAATCCATATTCTACCAAGTTTTCTTTTCGGCTTCTGTCACCACCATACATCGCGTGAACTTGAGAAAGTGTAACGTGACTTTCGTCAACTACCATCAGAAAATCTTTAGGGAAATAATCTATCAAACAAAAAGGTCTTGTTCCTGGTAATCTTCCGTCAAGATAACGAGAATAGTTTTCAATTCCAGAACAATACCCTAATTCTCGAATCATTTCTAAATCAAAATTGGTGCGTTCTTCTAATCTTTTGGCTTCTAGATTTTTTCCGATTTCATTAAAATAAGTTACTTGTTTTACCAAATCTTGTTGTATTTCCCAGATTGCATTTTGCAAAACATCTGGCGAAGTCACAAACATATTAGCAGGATAAATAGTTAGTTTTTCGAATTTTTCAATGACTTGACTTTTTTTTATTTCAAAACTTTCAATTTCTTCAATTTCATCACCAAAAAAATGAATCCGAAAACCATCATCGGCATAACTCGGATAAATTTCTATAGTATCACCTTTGATTCTAAAATTCCCGGGATTAAAATCTGCTTCAGTTCTAGAATACAAACTTTGTACAAGTTGGTGTAATAATTTGGTTCTTGAAATGATTTGTCCGCTCTCAATGGGGATAATATTTTTTTGAAATTCTGCTGGATTTCCAATACCATAAAGACAAGATACAGAGGAAATTACAATAATATCTCGACGTCCTGATAGGAGTGAAGATACAGTTGACATTCGCATTTTTTCTAACTCTTCATTGATAGATAAATCTTTTTCGATAAAAACTCCCGTTACAGGCATAAAGGCTTCGGGTTGATAATAATCGTAATAGGATACAAAATATTCAACTGCATTATTAGGAAAAAACTGTTTGAATTCAGAATATAATTGTGCGGCTAACGTTTTGTTATGAGCCAAAACCAAAGTAGGTCTTTGCACTTCTTCAATAACATTGGCAACAGTAAATGTTTTTCCAGAACCAGTAACGCCCAATAAAGTTTGGTATTTTTCTCCAGCAATAATGCCTTGAGCCAATTTTTCTATAGCTTGAGGTTGGTCGCCTTTCGGCTGATAATCAGAAACGACTTGAAAGTTCAAAATATATTTTAATCGTATTAGTTTTTAATAAATTTTGTAACATATTTATCTTTATAATTCCCTACAACTTGCACAAAATAAACGCCGTGTAATAATTCAGATAAATCCATTTGAAGATAATTTTCGTTTACATTTTTAAAACTCCTAACGACTTTTCCATTAGCATCTATAATATTTACAGTATTGATAAGCACTGCTGATGTTACAGAAGTAATAGCATTTACAGGGTTTGGATAAAGCGCTGGTTCAAATTCGCAATTTGAGCTTACTTGTACATCAGTTCTGTAAATGCTGTAAAAATAACCATCTAAATTGTCTTTTTGAAACTCATCTGAACAAACAAATTGTAGACTTGGATTGTTTTGAAAATTAATCTGAATATCGGAATAAAAAGGAAGGCTTACCGTATTGGTTAAATTCACATAGTTTAAATGATTGTCATTTGCAGTAACTTCTTTTAAATAAGGTTGATTGCTCAAATCTAAAGAAGTCAGTTTATTGAAAGAACAATCAATATACGAAATAAGTCGCTTAACTTTAAAAGACTCTAAAAGATTATTATTACAAAATAAACTAATGGCTGAAGTACCGCTTGAAGTACCAATATCAATCGTTTTTATTTTATTATTATTACAATATAAATATTTTAAATTGGTAGTCTCTTTTATTTTTATAGCCGTCAATGCATTGTTTTCGCAATTAATAGTTTCTATGTTTAATAGTGGTTCAACATTTAATTCTGTAATTGCATTAAAACTACAATCAATATTTTTTATTTTTAAAAGTCCATTTAAATCAAGTTGATTTAGATTGTTATGGCTACAATCAATATTTTCTATTTTTACTAAATTTAAAATATTGAGTGAGTTTAAACTATTATTAGTGCAATCAAGACGAATTAAATTTGTAACAGAAGTTAAATCTAACACTTGTAAATTAGGATTTGAACGAATGTTGATATATGCTAATTTCGGATTATCATTAAATATAAAACTAGTAACAGGAGTATCATAAATATTTATAGAAGTGAGATTACTACATCCTGTAAGATTAACATTGTTTAAAGCATAACATTTGCTTAAATTTATAGTTTCAAGAGAAGACAAACCCGTTAAATCAAGGCTGTTTATTAGATTAATATCACAATCTAAAGTTATCAAGTAAGAAAGCCCAGTAATATTAAAAGTAGATAGTGGATTGGAGCCACAATGCAAATATTTTAGTTTTGGGCAAGCCACTACATCTAGATTTGTCAATAAACTACCGTTGCCTTGTCTTGAGCAATAGAGAGTTTCAAGGTTTGGATTGTTTAAAATTAATGAAGAAATTTTATTATAACCACAATCTAAATATTTTAGGCTTGTAAAGTATTCAATCCCAGTTAAATCAGCAATATTTTTATTCTGGATATTTAGATTTGTTTTGTTTTGAATTTCAGTTACTTGAATTTCACCATCATGATTTGTATCATACCCATAATATCCACCATTAGAACTTGAATAAAAATGAGTCAAATAATATTTAAAATTAGCATCAGGAATAGTCACAATTTGCGAAAAACAAACTTTTGAAACCAACAGTATATGAAGTAGAAATATTTTTTTCATACAATAAATATTTACACGAAGTTACAAAAAAATAAAGACAATTTAATCCACTGTGAATTTCCAATTTTTTCTTTGAGTTACCGACAAAAAAGTCCAAGCAACCATTCTACTTGTTTTTTGTCCTTGTGCCATATCAATGGTTTTTATTTCGGCAGCATTGACTTTGTTAAGGGTTTTGTATATACTAGAAAGATTGTCTTTTTTTGAAACCAAAGTGGTAAACCACAATACTTGCAAAGGATATTTGGCACTTTCATAAATCATTTGAGTGATAAAACCAATTTCGCCACCATCACACCACAATTCTGTGTTTTGACCACCAAAGTTTAATACAGGATTTTTTGTTCTAGTATCATTTAAATTATTAACTTTTCTAATCGTTGATTTTGTTGCTTCTGC
This sequence comes from Flavobacterium sp., assembly GCA_043748275.1. Classification (GTDB taxonomy): domain Bacteria; phylum Bacteroidota; class Bacteroidia; order Flavobacteriales; family Flavobacteriaceae; genus Flavobacterium. Next base: position 5,881 of record JAYTNO010000199.1, read on the forward strand.
TGCCGAATTATGAAAAGGCGGATTGCATATTGTAAAATCAAAACGATCTTCAGGAAGTATTATATTTTTGAAAATAAACCGAGATTCTACTTGAAGTTGCAAACTGATAACATCTATTAATTTTGGATTTTGCTCTATGATTTTTTTGCAATTTTGAATTGCGTTTTCATCAATATCTGTCCCAACAAAACTCCAACCATAAATGGCATTTCCAAGAATTGGATAGATACAATTGGCGCCAATACCAATATCTAATCCTTGAATATTTTCCCCAATAGGAATTTCACCATCATTTGTAGATGCTAATAAATCAGCAATAGTATGAATATAATCAGCTCTTCCAGGAATTGGTGGACACAAATAATCTTTTGGAATATCCCAATTTTGAATTCCATAAAAACAGATTAATAAAGCTTTATTTAATGCAACAACAGCATCAGGATCACTAAAATCTATTGTTTGCTTCGCCAGTTCGCTATCGCTCGAGTCTAGTTGATGCTCATTGATGATTACAAATTTTTGTAATTCAGGATTTGATTGTATTAACATATCAAAATCATATCCCAAACGATGCGCGTTTCTAGGATGCAAATTTGTTTTTTCTACAATTGCTTTTTGGTTATTTTTCTGCATAATGCAACAAATATAACCAATCTAAAACTAGAAATTAGAGTAACAAACTATTGATTTTGGCGTATTGCAAAAGCATGATTGTTTTGGCATCTTTTATTTCGCCAGAGGCAATCATTTGATAGGCTTTTTCGAAAGAAATTTCAATAACTTCTATGTTTTCTTGCTCAGAATCAATACCGCCACCATCACTTATTTTCATTTCATTAGTATATTCTCCCACAAAAAAATGTACAATTTCGGTTACCGAACCTGGAGACATATAGACTTCAAAAATTTTCCGAACATCAGTAACTTTATAACCTGTTTCTTCCTCTGTTTCTCGTTTGATGCAATCTTCTGCATTGTCTTTGTCTAAAAGTCCGGCACAAGCTTCAATCATCATTCCGGTTTCATTTCCGTTTAGATAAGTAGGCATTCTAAATTGTCGGGTAAGAATAATATTTTTATTTGATTTATTATACAAAAGTATTGTGGCACCATTTCCTCTATCGTAGGCTTCACGAACTTGAGTTTCCGAATTGCCATTTTTTTTCTGATAATCAAAGGTAATTTTTCGAAGGGTATACCAATTATTGGCAAGTATTTCTTTGTTGGTAATTGTAATTTTTGGATTGTACATCTTAGAAGAATTGATTTTATATTTTAAAAAACGAAAATATGGAATAAAAATTGCTTTCTGTTTTTAAAGCTATAAAATAATAAAAAAATGATAAAACAGATTGGCTTGTAATTAAATACCTTAATTTTAACCACTTTAAAAAAGTTACTATGAATCGATTGTTATTTTATTTCTTCATTTTGATGTCGCCTACTCTTATGTTGGCTCAAAATGAGTTTCTAAACCAATCAAATACAATTTCTGGTGGGAGTTTGAGTTTGCCTAGTAAACCTAATACACCAAAGCCGATGGCTCCATCTATTTTTGCGCCCAATGCAAATGTTTTGCCTTCTTCTAAAATTCCAGAAAAGAATACTTTGCAGTTTACAAATAATAATGGTTTTGCGAATCCTGGAGATCCTCTAAAAGAAAAACTAAATAAAAATAAAACAGAATTTAATCCGAATTTTGTAAATAAAAATATGTTTTTTGGAGAAATAAAAACTAAATCTGAATATGTTCGTATTTGCTATCGTGATTACGAAATAGCAGACGGTGATGTTGTAAGAATTTATACTGACGATATGATTCTAAAAAATGCAGCTATTTTAAATATTGATTGTCAATTTATGCAATTAAGATTATTAAAAGGTTCAAATACTATATATTTTAAAGCATTAAATAATGGTGAAGGAGCTCCAAATACTGGAGAATTACAAATATTTGATGAAAATGATATACTCTTAACATCAAATCAATGGGGTTTAGAACCTAATTTTACTGCAAGTATTACATTATTTAAAGAGTAATATTTTTAGAAAAATGAAAACAAAATTCCAACCAAAAAGATTCAAATTTAAACATATTCTTTTTGGGTTGTTGTTTGTTTACATTATCATTTGCCAGTCTTGTATGACTATGCGAATGAGTAAAAAGGAAACTAATACTTATTTTGATACTTTGAAAGTGGTTTTTGAAAACAAAACAATTTCTGTCGATAACCACCAAATACATTACATACAAACCGGTAATCCAGAAAATCCAACTTTGTTTTTTGTGCACGGTTCACCAGGAAGTTGGGATG
>JAYTNO010000200.1:0-19151 GCA_043748275.1 Flavobacterium sp.
CTTTTTGAGAAGCTTTTCTATATATTTTAGGAATATCACCACTAGTGTGTTTGACTCCTTTTTTCTTCATTTGAATTTTTACTAATTCGCCAGTTAAGGTTACAATCCCTATGTCGTGTCCTGGCGATGCTTCTGTAGCAATAATATCGCCAATACTCAAGGTTAGTTTCTCTGAATTACGATAAAATTCTTTTCGTCCGTTTTTAAATCGTGCTTCAACACAATCAAAAGGTGCTTCTCCGTTAGGCAAACTCATATTAGCTAACCAATCAAAAACTGTTAATTTGTTGCAGCTATCGGTGCCGCAAGTCCCATTATTTTTACAACCCTTTGGTGCGCCACCATCAGAAGTTGAACAACTTGTACAAGCCATAATTTTATATGTAGTATTGCGACCAGCGCAATTTAAGTTCTTAACTGATTAATGGGTAAAGATAGTATTTTGTTGTAATATTTCTAAAAAGTATTTCAAAGAAAAAATCAATAATTTAATTCTATTCAATAGAGTAATTGAGCATATTTCTATTGGGTTTTTTGAGCTCTTTTTTTGAAACAAAAATGTTTCGAAACAAGGTTTTATTCCAATTGTTTCTTTTTTTCCAATCCGAAAACGATTCTTGTCTCCAATCAAAATCATCACGCCAATAATATTTTGGAGACACATAACAATAAGTGAAAGGCTTAAGATAGGAACTATTGTTTTCTGTTTTTACTACTAATGATTTATCTTCATCTCTAATAATAGTTTTTGGAAATAAAAGTGTAATTCCTCGTTTTGAAGTTTCAGATTTTAAATAATTTGAAATTTCTACGTAATCTTTTTCAATTGCTTTTAAACTAAAATTATTGTAAGTAGTTTCTCCAATTTTATCTATTGGTCGTAATTGTATAATATCGATTGCATATTGATCATAGACTTTAAAAAAATCTTTGAGTTCATAGAAATTGTCAACATTAAAGGTATAATTGATACGTAATTTCAGGTTTGGATCCCGTTTTTTTTGCTCTGTTATGTTTTTTAAAACTTGATGAAATTTTTCAAAATCTCCTTTAACCATCATATCTTCATATGTGGTTTTAGAAACGCCATGCATCGAAAGAATAAATTCATTCAATCCGGCTTGTGCAAAATCATTTACATCCTTCTGGTCTAACAAATTGCCATTGGTGACCATACTTATATACGGCACTTTGTGTTTTTTGGCTATTTGAATTAGCTTGGTGTTGTGTTTAAAAAGTGTTGGTTCTGCACCACAACCAATTTGTAATTTTAAAGCGTTTTTAAAATTTACATTAGCTAAATCTTCTAAATCATTTTCCTGAAAAATACCTTTCATGTTTTTTTTGACATAATCAGCATCTGTAAAATAACACATTTTGCAACGAAGATTACAAGCCAAAACAGGATCAAATTGAATGGCCAAATACCTTTTGTTTAGGACACTAAGCAACCATAAACCCAAGAATTTTATTCTGTGGTTTTTGATGTAATTATTAAATTTTAATATTTTATAAATGTCCATTAAACTTGAATTAAACACCTAATTTATATAATTTGTCTGACAATCGAACTCTAAAAGGTATTTCGAAGGTAATTTTATCACCAATTGATGCTATAGAATTTTCACTTCCGTTTACTAACATTTTTTCTAGAACCATTTCTTGATTTCCAGTTGTAGGCCCAGAAATTAATATTTTATCGCCAATTTTTAATTCGTTGTTTTCAACTACAAAAAGACCAACTTGAGCTTTTGCATAGTAATGTTCTGCTTTTGCAATTAGTACTTTTTTAATTTTAATTTTCTGACGAATGTCAACTGATTTATTTGCGACTGCCAATGATTTGTCTGAAAGTTCACCAGAATGTTTGAATAATAATTTATCAGATTTTCCTTTCCTAAAAACTTTATTACCCACTTGTTTGCCACTTCGTAATTTTACCTGTTCGTTTAAAGGTAAGTGTGTAATTACTAGACATTCTGTAGAGCAACAATTTTCCATTGCATTTTTACAATCATCACATTGAATGAATAATAAATGACAACCATCATTTTCGCAATTGGTATGATTATCACAAGGTTTTCCGCATTGATGGCATTGCGAAACGATATCATCGGTAATTCTTTCGCCTAGACGGTGATCAAAAACAAAGTTCTTCCCGATAAATTTACTTTCAAGATTTTCGTCCTTAATTTGTTTGGCATAATTGATAATTCCGCCTTCTAATTGAAAAACATTTTTAAAACCTTGATGTTTGAAGTAAGCGGAAGCTTTTTCGCATCGAATTCCTCCAGTGCAATACATCACAAGGTTTTTATCTTCTTTACAATCTTTTAATTGTTCGTTTATAATTGGCAACGATTCACGGAAAGTTTCCACATCTGGCGTAATAGCACCTTTGAAGTGGCCAATTTCACTTTCATAATGATTTCTAAAATCAACTACAATTGTGTTTGGATTTTCTAAAATTTCATTGAATTCATTTGCTTTTAGATGCACACCAATGTTAGTAACATCAAAAGTTTCATCATTCAAACCGTCGGCTACAATTTTATCACGAACTTTTATAGTTAGTTTCAAAAACGAATGGTCGTCTTGTTCTACAGCAACATTCAAACGAATGTTTTTCATAAAAGGATAGGCTTCTAATGTTTCACGAAAAGCTTCGATATTTTCTGCAGGAATAGACATTTGAGCATTAATTCCTTCTTTGGCAACATAAGTTCGGCCAAGAGCATCAAGAGCATTCCAAGCTATAAATAATTCGTCGCGAAATTTTTTAGGGTCTTCAATTTTGGCATACGCATAGAAAGACAAAGTAAGTCTTTGTTTTCCGGCTAAATCTATTAGCTCGGCTCTTTCTTCTGCGCTTAAGGTGTTATACAGTTGCATGCTATAAACTTTAAATTACAGAATTTTTTTGAATTGGCTTCGCCCTGTTCGGCTTTGCCTCGAGTCTAAATGGAAGAATTCGATGCAAATTTAATGTTTTACTGCAAAGGCGCAAAGAATTTTCGCAAAGTTCGCAAGGATTTAAAAAATAAAACCGCAAATTCACAGATTGAAAATAAAGAATCTGCGAATTTGCGGTAAAAAAATTTCTTTGCGTTCCTTGCGAGAACCTTATTTCTTTGCGGTTAAACCTTAACAGAATTCTGTGTAAGCATCTTTTAGGTTTTCTGCAATTAATTCTGCAGGACGACCTTCAATGTGATGACGTTCTAGCATATGAACTAATTCTCCGTTTTTAAACAAAGCAATGCTTGGTGATGATGGAGGAAAAGGAAACATAAATTCTCTTGCAGATGTAACCGCTTCAGAGTCAACTCCTGCAAAAACAGTCACTAAATGATCTGGTTTTTTGGTATTGTCTAAACTCATTTTTGCTCCTGGACGTGCATTTCTAGCAGCACAACCGCAAACCGAGTTTACCACAACTAGTGTTGTTCCGTCAGCTTTCATTGCGTTTTCAACTGCTGCTGCTGTATGTAATTCTTGAAAACCTGCATCAGCCAATTCTGCTCGCATCGGTTTTACCATTTCTTCTGGATACATATTATATATTTATTAGATGAATGATTTTAATTTAAAAAAATCTTTTGCAAAGATAATGAGAAATACGATTTTTAAAATTAAAGAAATCATAAAGATTTGTTATGATGTTATAAGTTTTTATAAATTAGGAATTCGTTTAATTAATGCTTTGATAAAAACCCACTTCGGACATTTCCAAATTACTTTTAAATCATCCCAAAAAGAAGTGTTTTCATCTAAGAATCTAAATATTAAATCTGGATTTCCTTTTCTGAACATAGAGGAAAAGATGGTGCTTCCTAAATGGTTTTTAGCATTTAAAATATCGAGTAACAATAAATCATAAAACCAATATTTATCTTTTTTGTGAAACTTTCTAAAGTCAGAATCTGTTTGTAGAAATAAGGCTAATTGTTTTGATTTTTTGATAGTGTTTTTAAAAGTAAATCCAGTACTTGCTTTGGTCCAACCACCAACAGAACCAATGTTGATGATGTTTTGAGTGTTGTGTTTCCAAAAAGGGTAAGAAGTCATCGGAATATTTCCTTGTTCTTTTTCGACAATTTCGTAATCAGTAATTCCTAGTTTTTGAATGTACTTTTGAATTTCATTTTCATATTCTTCTTTAGGAAGTAAGTCTTTCGAAAACAAGGTATATTCAACTAATGCTTCATTTGATGTAGTGGGCAAAACATACATAAATCGTGTGTTTCCTCTTTGTTCTACAGAAAAATCCATAAAAGTGGCTGAGTTTTTATCAAAAATTGCTTCTTTGGATTTTATAAACCAACCAATAAAATGTTGTTGTAAAAAAGGATATTTAATTTGATTTTTAATCAATTCAGGATTGAAAATAGAATTAAAAATTTTATTACAAGTAAAACTTTCAGCATCTGTTTTAACAAGGCAATGATGACCTAATTCTTCAAAATCAATAACTTTTTGATTTACAAAATGAATGGTTGAATGTTTTGAAATAGTATCAAAAACCAGATTATAAAAATCCAACCCTTTAATCATATGGTATTGATAGGGTTTTAGGTCTAAAATTCTTTGAAAATCGTGATTCGCAAAAAGAGCAGTTTTCCAGTTTTTTGAAATTATTTTTTCAAATTCAGGATGTTCTTCATCCCAAAAGCACCAAGTTCTATCATTGCTTTTTTTGACGTTTTCATCAAGGAGTAAAATAGACTTATCATTAAATTTTCCTGAAATCACCATTTCATAAACCGTCATCAATGCCGATAATCCTGAGCCAGTAAAAATATAATGATAGTGCTTCATCAGACAAAAGTATGAAATTCGAAAAGCAAAATCAAAACGTTAAATTTAGACAAGACTAAAAATTATTTTATATTGATATAAAAAAAGAATATATTTGTTTAAGAATTTATTTTTATGAGCAAATCACTTGAAGAGGTAAACCAGTCAATTGCAACAGAAGGAAAGGCAACAACTTTTAGAAAAATACTCGCTTTTTTTGGACCAGCATATCTAATTTCAGTTGGATATATGGATCCAGGAAATTGGGCTACTGATATTGCTGGCGGAAGCCAATTTGGATATTCACTTATTTGGGTGCTTTTGATGAGTAACATTATGGCTTTGTTGTTGCAAAGTTTAAGTGCACGATTAGGAATTGTTACCCAACGTGATTTAGCTCAAGCTTCAAGAGAAACCTATTCAAAATTTATAAATTACATTTTATATTTTCTTGCCGAAATTGCAATTGCAGCCTGTGATCTTGCCGAAGTTTTAGGAATGGCAATTGGAATCAATTTGTTGTTTGGAATTCCTTTAATTCAAGGAGTTTTGATTACTGTTTTAGATACATTTTTATTATTATTTCTTATCAATAAAGGAATGAGAAAAATGGAAGCTTTTATCATTGCTTTGGTTGCAATTATAGGATTGTCTTTTATTTTTGAAATGATCTTTGCTCAACCCCAAATGAGTAATGTTCTTATGGGTTTAATTCCAAGTATGCCAAGCGAAGAAGCTCTTTATATTGCCATTGGGATAATTGGTGCAACAGTAATGCCTCATAATTTGTACCTACATTCATCATTAGTACAAACCAGAAAGTTTGATCGTAGTAAAGCAGGAATAAAACAAGCATTGAAATATAATTTTATAGACAGTACAATTGCCCTTAATTTGGCCTTTTTTGTCAATGCTGCAATTTTAATTTTGGCCGCCTCAACTTTTTATAAAAACGGAATGTTTGAAGTAGCAGAAATTCAAGATGCACATCAGTTTTTAGCACCATTATTGGGCACACAATGGGCACCAATATTATTTGCAGTAGCATTAATAGCGGCAGGACAAAGCTCAACAATTACAGGAACTTTGGCAGGACAAATAATAATGGAAGGCTATCTTAATTTAAGAATACAACCTTGGGTTCGACGAATAATTACACGACTAATAGCCATTGTTCCTGCGGTAATTTTGATCAGTATTTTTGGCGAAAGTGTAACAGGCAAAATGTTGATTTTGAGTCAAGTAATATTAAGTTTACAATTAGGATTTGCTATAATTCCGTTAATTCATTTTGTAAGTGACAAACATAAAATGAAAGGTTTTCACATCAGTAAAATAACACAAATAGCTTCTTGGTTAGTTGCAATAATAATAGTTTCGTTAAACGGTAGGTTGGTTTACACACAAATCAAAACATGGCTCCAAACTTCAGAAAACCCAACAACATTATGGTTTACCGTAGTGCCTTTGGCAGTCGGATTCTTGATTTTGTTATTATTTATAGCATTCAAACCATTGCTTTCAAAAGAACATAAATCCATACAAAATCATTCGCCACACATAATGCCATTAAAATTAAATAGAGATAACAATTTCACCAAAAAAAATATCGCTATTTCGGTAGATTTTTCTGAAGCAGATAGCAAAGCATTAGATTACGCAATAGGTTTGGGCGGGAAAGATGCCAATTACACACTTATACACGTTGTAGAAAGCGTTGGAGCATTGATTTACGGCAACAAAATTAAAGACCATGAAACGACCATCGATGAAAAGTTATTATTAGAATATTTCGAAATGCTAACCAACAAAGGGTACACAATAAACACAAAATTAGGCTTTGGAAAACCTGGTAAAATAATACCAAAAATCATCAACGAAAACAATTTTGATGTACTCGTAATGGGTACACACGGACACACAGGATTCAAAGATTTAATACTAGGAACCACTGTAGGCAATGTTCGTCATAAAATTAAAATACCATTATTAATAGTAAAAAATTAAATATTTAGGAGCAATTCCAGCTATTCGTTGCAATCTTTTGTGAGTGGCAAAAAAAGCCACTCACAAAAGGATTTCCACTGCTATCTGGGCTAAATAACTCAACACAACAACCAATTTTAGAATGACATTTTCAGAAGAAAACTACCTCAAAACCATCTACCATCTTACATCAGCAACAATGCAAGAAGTAAGTACCAATGCCATTGCCGAAAAAATAGAAACCAAAGCATCATCGGTCACCGATATGTTGAAGAAACTAGCAGAAAAAGATTTGGTTTTTTATAAAAAATACAAAGGTGTTTCGCTTACAGAAAAAGGCAAACTCACTGCCAAAATGATAGTTAGAAAACACCGTCTTTGGGAAGTTTTTCTTGTAGAAAAATTAGATTTCACTTGGGACGAAGTACACGATGTAGCAGAACAATTAGAACACATCAAATCTGAAAAACTCATCAATAAACTCGATGATTTTCTAGGAAACCCAACCGAAGATCCACACGGAGATCCAATTCCAGATGCTGAAGGAAAAATTATAAAAGTCGAAAAACTACTGCTTTCAGAATTATCTGAAAACCAAACCGGAATATGCGTGGGTGTAAAAGACACATCATCAGAATTTTTGAAATATCTCAACAAAAATCAAATTGCATTAGGATCAAAAATAAAAGTATTGATAAAAGAAGAATTTGATTTATCTTTAAAAATCAAAATAGAAACTTCAGAAATGTTGGTTTCACATAAAATTGCTACCAACCTTTTTGTAAAATTGCTTTAATAACTTCAACAATGAAAAAGATTTTTAAAATATTGGTTTTGATTTTGACATTATCTTCTTGTTGTCCTAAAAAAGCAGCAAATAGCAATGAGATAATCATTTCTCAAAAAGATATAAAAAGCGAAGGAACAACATTTGTTTTAAAATCAATTGTGAATGATTCTCGATGTCCAGAAGGCGTAAATTGTGTTTGGGCTGGTGAAGTAGAAGCAGTTGTTTCGGTTTATAAAAACAATGTTTTGGTTGAAGAAAGTAGTTTGGTTTTTTCGTCAAAAAACAATCAAACTAATATCGATTGGTTTATGAAATATACTTCCAAAAAAATCGAAAGTATTCGGGTTTTACCTTATCCACAAGAAGGAATAAAAATAAATCCGAAAGATTATTTTATTAAAATAGAATATACTAAATAGTTAGTGACAATCGCAATCATTTGGTCCGCAAGATTTTGATTTTTTCTTTTTCCAGAAAAATTTACGAATCAAAAAAAAGATTGCAATTCCTAATATAATATATACGATTATCTCTTGAAGCATATCCTTTATTTTAATAGTTGATAAGCAACCAAAGCCACAACATATGCAAAACCACTCATAAAAATAAGTTGTGCAAGTGGCCATTTCCAAGTATTAGTTTCTTTTCTAGTAATGGCTAGTGTACTAGCGCATTGCATTGCAAAAACATAAAAAAGCAATAACGAAATTCCAGATGCAAAGTTGAATACTTTTACTCCGGTTTCTGGATTTATTTCTGCTTGCATTTTGTTTTTAATAGTGTCTTCGTTGTCACTACCACCAACACTATAAATGGTTGCCAATGTTCCTACAAAGACTTCTCTGGCAGCAAACGAGCTTATTACTGCAATACCAATTTTCCAGTCATAACCCAAAGGGGCAATTGCAGGTTCAATGGCTTTTCCCATTACACCTATATAGGAACTTTCTAGTTTTTGAGATGCAACGGCATTTTCAAAATCTAATTTTGATAAAGGATTTTTGATATTTTTTTCTTTAATTATTTGAGTAGCATTATTAAAATTTGCACCAGAACCATTTGAGGCCAAAAACCATAAAATCACAGAAATAGCTAAAATAATTTTTCCAGCTCCAAAGACAAATGCTTTTGTTTTTTCAATAACATTAATAAAAACATTTTTAAAAAGAGGAAGTTTATAATTGGGCATTTCAACAACAAAATAGGTTTTGCCTTTTACTTTCAATATTTTATTTAAAATATAAGCAGAAAAAATAGCCATCCCAAAACCTAAAAGGTAGAGAAGCATTAAGGTAATACCTTGTAGATTCAAGATTCCTAAAACATATCTATCGGGAATAACAAGACCAATAATAATGGCATAAACAGGCAATCTTGCAGAACAAGTTGTAAACGGTGTTACTAGAATTGTGATTAATCGTTCTTTCCAGTTTTCAATATTTCGGGTTGCCATAATAGCAGGAATAGCACAAGCGGTTCCAGAAATTAAGGGCACAACACTTTTGCCAGAAAGTCCAAATTTGCGCATTATTTTATCCATTAGAAAAACAACACGACTCATATAACCGCTTTCTTCAAGAATAGAAATAAATAAAAACAAAAAAGCAATTTGTGGGATAAAAATTAAAATTCCGCCAATTCCAGGAATAATTCCTTCAGAAATTAAATGTGTTAAAACTCCTGGAGCTAATTTTTCGTTAGCCAATGAACTAAGTGAAGCAAAAGTGCTATCAATAAAATCCATTGGAATTTTTGACCACACAAAAATAGATTGAAATATCACAAATAAGATTAAAAAGAATATAACATATCCCCAAACTTTGTGTGTCAAAACACGATCTAATTTACTTCTAAAATCTTTAGCAATTGTAGTGTCTATTTTTAATCCTTCCTTTAAAACATCGTTTATAAATTGATATCTTTTGATGGTTTCTTTTTGTTGCAAACGTTTCAAATCTGAATGCGATTTGGTAAAACTCCCACTTATTTCATTACGATCAAGATTTAAGAAATTTACATCTTGTGTAATAACCAACCATAATTTATATAACAGTTGATTAGGGAAAGTTTTGCGTAAATTATTAAAATAATCAACATCAATACTTGAGGCATTCAGGCAAGGATCTGTTGAAATTGTTTTATAGGTAACAATTAAATTTTTTAATTCATCAATACCTTTTCCTTTTCGTGAGCTTACAAGTGCAATTTTTGTTTTTAGGTGTTCTTCGAGATATGGAATATTGATTGAAATTCCTTTATATTCCATTCTGTCAGCCATATTGATAACAAGAATGGTTGGGATTTCTAGATCTTTAATCTGTGTAAATAACAATAAGTTACGTTTCAAATTCTCTACATCGGTAATCAATAACACTACATCTGGATATAATTTATCGTTTTTGTTGAGTAATAATTCTATAACTACATTTTCATCTATAGAACTGGCATTCAAGCTATATGTTCCAGGCAAATCAAGAATATTAGCCTTAATATTACTAGGAAGTTTGCAGAACCCTATTTTTTTTTCGACAGTAATTCCGGGATAATTCCCAACTTGCTGATTCAATCCTGTGAGTTGGTTAAAAACTGAAGTTTTACCGGTATTTGGATTTCCAATTAGTGCCACATTTATATTTTGTGCGCTCTTCATTAGATGTTGTTTTTTATTATTTCTACTTCAATCTCACGAGCAGTTTCTACTCGAATGGCAAGATGAGAACCATTAATATTCAAATACAAAGGGTCTCCAAAAGGAGCAATTTGAAGCAATTCTACTATATTGCCAGGCAAACAACCCATTTCGAGTAGTTTGAGCGGAACAATATCAATATCAAAGTCTTTAATGATTCCTTTTTGTCCTTTTTTTAATGAATGAATGGTTGTTCGCAAATCTTATTTAGATTGAATTAAGATTACAAAAGTACAGATAAAAAAATAATTTAAGGTATTTATTAAATTAATCTTCGTTTTGCGAAAGCCAATTTATATCTTCAATTAATCGTTGAATTTCTTCTTTTTTTGTGCCGTCATAAAACCCACGAACACGTCTTTTAGAGTCTACAAGCACAAAGTTTTCGGTATGAACCATATCATAAAGTTCTGATGGTTTTCCTAGTTTTACAGCCAAGTATGATTTTCTTGCCAAAGTATAAATTTCTTTTTTATCACCAGTAACCAAGTTCCATTTACTATCAATTACACCTTTTTCTAGAGCATATTTTTTTAGAACTGGAACGCTGTCAATTTCAGGAAAAACAGTATGAGATAGCAACAAAACCTTAGGATTATGTAGAATAGCTTTCTGAACATCAACCATATTTGTGGTCATTATGGGACATATAGAACCACAAGTAGTAAAGAAAAAATCGGCTACATATATTTTGCCTTCATAATCTTTTTGAGTTATGGTTTTTCCGTTTTGATTGATAAAAGAAAAATCAGCAATTGTGTGGTATTTACTAATATATTGAACAGTGCTATCAACCAACTCAGGGTTGACATCTGCAGGATTGTAAATTTTCAATGTCTTTTTAGGTTTTAAAGCAAAATAAAATAATGCAATAATAATGACAGAAAGTACTGCCATAACACTAAAGAAGATTTTAAATTTTTTTAAGAAATCTAACATAAAGAAATTTTTTGCAAAAGTATTGAATTGTGAAGTGAATACTTTTTAAAATAGCAATAAAAATTAGTTAAACAAAGTATAATTTTTAATAGAAACTTGTTTTTTAAAAGAAATAATCAAAAATCTTTATTAATTTTGAAGTAAAATTATACAAAATGAAAAAGTATTACTTGTTTTTAATATTATTGTCAAGTTTCATAGGTTTTGCTCAATTCAATCCTTCTGCACCATGGATGAAACCTATAAACGAAACAAAAAAGGGATTAAATAAAAACAAACAAACTTCTATAGATGAATTAAAAAGTACGTTTGATACCTATTGGGAAAGCCATAACAAAAGCAAAAAAGGCAGCGGTTTTAAACCTTTTATGAGATGGGAAAACCATTGGAGAAACAAAACCAATCCTCAAGGATTTATTATTACTCCAGATGAAATGTGGAGTGCTTTTAATCAAAAAAAAGAAAGACAAAACAATAGATTAACTACACTTGTACCTAATAGTAATTGGGTTCCTGTTGGGCCATTTACACATACCAATACAGGTTCTTGGTCATCAGGTCAAGGTAGAGTAAATGTTGTGTATGAAGATCCTTCAAATCCTAATATTGTTTACATTGGAACTCCTGCTGGAGGAATTTGGAAATCTACAACCAACGGAACCAATTGGATACCTCTTTCAGATAATCTACCTCAAATTGGTGTTTCTGGAATTGCAGTTAGCCCTACAAATTCAAACATTATTTATATTTCAACAGGAGATTGTGATGGTTCAGACACCTACTCTATTGGAGTGATGAAATCTATAGATGGCGGTTTGAGTTGGAGTACTACTGGATTAACTTTTACAAATACCAATACTTTTTCAGGTGATATTCTTATCAATCCATTAGATGTAAATATGTTATGGGTAGCAACCTCTAATGGCATTTATAAGTCAACAAATGCCGGAGTAACTTGGACAAATACTAGAACAGGAGATTTCTCTCAAGGACGATTAAGATTAAAACCAAACGACCCCAACACCATTTATGCTGTAAGTCAAAATAGATTTTACAAATCTACAGATGCAGGAAGTACTTTTGCAACAACAGCTACTGGTTTGCCAACTTCGTCTGGTAGAATGATAATGGATATAACTCCGGCAAACGCAAATATTATTTATATTCTAAGTTCTAATTCTAATGGTGGTTTTCAAGGCGTATACAAATCTATAGATTCTGGAGCTACTTTTGTAAGAACTGCAAATAACTCAGATGTTTTTGAATCAAATCAGTCATGGTATGATTTAGCATTTGCAGTTTCTCCAACCAATGCAGATGAATTATACACAGGATGTTTAAATTTATGGCGATCTACAAATGGCGGAACTTCATTTGTTAAAAGAAATAATTGGAGCTCACCTTCTAGTCCTAGATACACACATGCAGATATTCATCATCTTCGTTTTTTTGGGAATAGATTATATTGTGGTAGCGATGGTGGTGTTTATGTTTCTACAGATAATTCGGCTTCGTTTACAGACCTAACAGCCACTGCACAAATAGGAATGATTTATAAAATTGCAGTTTCAACACAATCTGCATCAAAAATGATGGGTGGACTTCAAGATAATGGTGGTCATGCTTATAGTGATAATCAATGGAAAAATTATTTTGGAGCAGACGGTATGGATACTGCCATTGACCCAAATAACAGCAACAAATATTTCGGGTTTATTCAATTCGGAAGCAATCTTTATATCAGTAATAACGCAGGAAATTCTTCTTCAGGAGGAATAAGCGCACCAGTAGCAGAAACAGGAACAAATGATGATGGTGGAAATTGGGTAACTCCTTTAGTAATGAATTCTTCAGGAGAATTGTATGCAGGTTATTCTAATTTATATAAACTAAATAATGGTGTTTGGGAACGACAAAATGTAGAGGATTTAGGGATAGGTGATTTTAGAGTTGTAACCATTGACCCTAGTAATAATAATACTATTTATATCTCAAGTTCAAGTGAGTTGTACAAAAGTACCGATAAAGGAGTTAATTTTGAATCAATCTTTAATGCACCTTCAACAATAACATCAATTGATATTCATTCAACAAATAGTAACATAATTTATCTAACTACAGAAGGCACCTTTGGACAAGCTTTGAAATCAACAGATGGTGGAACCACTTTTGCAAACATTAGTAACGGATTGCCCAACATTGCTAAAAATATAATTGTGCATCAAGGGCAAAACTCGACAAATCCTTTGTTTGTTGGTACCAGTTTGGGAGTTTATTATCGAGATGATACCATGTCACTATGGGAACCTTTTGACACAAACTTGCCCAACGTTTCGGTATCTGATTTAGACATCAATTTAGAAGACAAAAAAATAACTGCAGCTACATATGGAAGAGGAGTTTGGCAATCTAGTATTGAGGTAGAAGTACCTCTAAACGATGTGAAATTGATAGAAATATTGAGTCCGATTTCAACAGAAATAAGTTGTACTCAAAATTCTGTAACGCCACAAATAAGAATAAAAAACAATGGTTCTAATGTTATAAACAACGTTGCCATCAATTATGCAATCAACACTACAAGTTATACTTATAACTGGAATGATGTTTTAAATCCAGACCAATATGCAACGATAACGCTACCAGAAGTTACTCTAGGAAGCGGTTCTTATAATTTGGTAGTAACAAGTACTATTTTGAATGATGGTATCAGCGAAAACAATACAGTTATCAAAACTTTTTACATCAATACCCCAGGAATTTTAAACCAAGTAAACACTTTTGAATCAAGCACTGACAATCTTTTGGCTTATGATGATTCTGGATTACTTTCAACCTGGCAACGAGGTATTTGTACTGGAGGAGTTATAAACTCAGGCACAAATAATGTGTATGCTTCAAATTTATCAGGTAATTATGAAGACAATAGAAAAAGCTTTTTGGTTTCTGGATGTTATAATTTAACTCAATTGACAAACCCTAAAATAAGTTTCAAAATGGCTTATGATTTAGAAGAAAATTGGGATGTAGTTTATGTTCAATATTCTGTAAATTCGGGCAGTATTTGGTATAATCTTGGCGAAATGGGAACCAATTGGTACAATAGCGATAGAACAGAACTCACCACAGGAAATGATTGTAACAATTGCCCTGGAGGACAATGGACAGGTGCCAATACCACTTTAACAACCTATGAATACCCATTAAATCAATTAGGAGGTTTTTCAAATATTATGTTTAGAATTGTATTTCATTCAGATGGCGGTGTAACTCAACTAGGTGTTGTTGTTGATGATTTTCTGGTAGAAGGAACTCCACTTTCTACCCAACAATTCGATTTAAACAAAATAGCAATCTACCCAAATCCATCAAAAGGAGTTTTCAATATTGGAATAGGAAATGCTATTCCAGAAAGTATTGAAGTAAATGATGTTTCTGGAAAAACGATAGTATTAAAAAACAATTTTCAAAATAATTCTGGAGATATTCCATTAGATTTATCAGCAATTATGAGTGGAGTCTATTTTGTAAAAATAAAAACAGAAAATCAAACAGTAATTAAAAAAATAATTAAAAATTAAATTTAAAATATGAAAATAAAAATTAAATGTGTTTCAGGATTTATAATGCTGTTCAGTGTTTCTGCAACAATAGCTCAAAATGCAGTTAAAAAAGAACCTGGAATAAATGTATCCTTTATGGATAAAACTGTTAAACCAAATAACGATTTTTTTCGATTTGTAAACGGAACTTGGCTTGATAAAACTGAAATTCCATCAGACAAAACACGTTGGGGAAGTTTTGACGAATTGCGTCAAAGAACAGATGCAGATGCACTTGCAATATTAAAAGAAGCTTCAAAAAATCCAAAATACAAATCAAATACCGATCAAGGAAAAGCCATTAATTTGTTCAAAACAATAATGGACACTATTTCTAGAAATAAAGAAGGAATTGCGCCATTAAAACCCTATTTAGCAAAAATTGATGCCGTAAAAAACAGTCAAGATTTGCAAAAACTTTTGATAGAAATGGAACCAATTGGCGGAATTGGTTTTTTCGGAATAGGTATTGGTGCTGATGAAAAAGACAGTAACAAAAATACGGTAAGTCTTGGTCCAGGTAGATTAGGATTGCCAGATAAAGATTATTATATCTCTGACGAAAAAGATTCAAAAGAAAAACGCGAAAAATATGTGTTGCACGTTGCAAAAATGTTGCAACTTATTGGCGAAAGCCCAGAAAAAGCAAAAATTAGTGCTGATAAAATTCTAGCCTTTGAAATAGCAATGTCTCAACCTCGTCTAGACAGAGTTGAAAGAAGAGACAGTCGTAAGCAATACAACCCAATGTCCATTGCCGATTTGCAAAAAAAGACACCAATAATCAATTGGCAAAATTATCTTACAGGTGTTGGATTGCCTAAAATTGACACCATAATTGTTACCCAACCACGCTATATGGAAGCACTGCAAACCATTCTTGCAGAAAACAAAGTAGCCGATTGGAAAGCTTATATGAAATGGAGTTTGCTAAACAGAACATCAGGACAATTATCAACGAAAATTGGTGCAGCAAATTTTGATTTTTATGGAAAAACACTTACAGGTGCCATCAAACAAAGACCACTTGAAGAACGAGCACTACAAACTGTAAACGGAACAATTGGTGAAGCTTTAGGGAAATTATATGTAGAAAAAATGTTTCCGGCTGAAGCTAAAGTAAAGGCAGAGAAAATGATTAAAAACGTAATCAAAGCCTATCAAATAAGAATAAACAATTTGACTTGGATGTCTCCAGAAACAAAATTAAAAGCCATTGAGAAACTAAATAAAATAACTATTAAAATTGGTTATCCTGATAAATGGAAAGATTATTCTGCCTTAATAATAAATGATAAAGCTGCAAAAGGAAACTATTTCAACAATATGGTAAGTCTTTCTCGTTGGGGTTTCAAAGATGATTTAGATAAATTAAGCAAGAAAGTTGACAAAACAGAATGGGGAATGTCTCCTCAAACAGTAAATGCCTACTACAATCCATCGTATAACGAAATTGTATTTCCAGCAGCAATTTTGCAACCACCATTTTATAATTACCAAGCAGACGAAGCAGTAAATTATGGTGGAATTGGCGCCGTAATTGGTCACGAAATTTCTCACGGATTTGATGATTCTGGCGCAAGATATAATGCAGAAGGAAATCTTGTAGATTGGTGGACAGATGAAGACTTAAAACAATTTACTGCATTAGGAACAGCTTTGGCCGACCAATATTCTGCTTTAGAACCACTTCCAGGAGTTCACGTAGATGGTAAATTTACTTTAGGCGAAAACATCGGAGATTTAGGCGGTATTAATGCTGCTTATGATGGTTTGCAATTGTATCTAAAAGAAAACGGAAATCCAGGATTAATAGATGGATATACTCCAGAGCAACGACTATTTATATCTTGGGCAACGGTTTGGAGAGGAAAAATTCGTGATGAAGCTTTAAAAAACCAAGTAAAAACAGATCCACATTCACCAGCAATGTATCGTGCTTATGTACCTTTAATAAATCTAGATACGTTTGTAGAAACTTTTAATATCAAAGCAGGAGACGGTATGTATGTTGCTCCAGAAAAAAGAGTAAAAATTTGGTAATCAAATATTTTTTTAGAGAAAATCCTGAGTTTACACTCAGGATTTTTTTTTGAGTTTCAACAAACCAATAATACTAATCAAAGCCCAAGTTCCTTCCAAAATCACAAACGGAATATAATCAATACAAATTGATGTATAACAAGCAATACTTGCACCAATACTATTTAAGATATAATACAATCTTCCATTATTTTCTATAATCGAAAAATTGTTCAAAAAGTAAGCAATTAGAATAATTCCAACACCTATTGCACCAATAATATCAATAGTGGTCATTATACTTTATTTTTAAATTGATATTCCAAAACCTGTTCTATTTTATCGCTCAAAATAAGTTTTCCTGTTGATGGTTTCGAAAAATCAAATTCGGGCAAAGGCAAATTTTGTTCAATTGCTTTATTGGTATAATACGCTTTTCTTGTAGGATGAAATGGGTAAACAGCATTAAAAGTTTCATTCCAACAATTAGCGGCTATGATTTTTTGAATAATTCCAATACAGTCGTTTTGATGAATTAAATTTATAGGAGCATCTGGATTTTCAATGTTTTTTCTTCCTGCCAAAAAACGGATAGGATGACGATCATCTCCTATCAATCCTCCAAATCGAAGCACATTAGTTTGAAAATTTTTATTAGCCAACAAAAGTCTTTCTGTTGCTAACAATTGTTTGCCACTTTCAGTATCTGGTTGAGGTGTTGTTGCTTCGGTAATCGTTTCATTCGCATCAGAATATACCGATGTTGAACTCACAAAAAGCACTTTTTTTATAGAAGAATTTTCGATAAACGGAACTAAAGTCTGGATTTTTGCAACAAAATTTTCTTTCGCCAAACCACGCAATTTAGGAGGAATATCAAGGATTAAAATTTCAGAATGTTCTAAAAAAGAGTTAATATCTCCATCAATAACATTCTCATTCAATAAAATCTGAAAGGGCATTATTCCAGATGTTTCAAGCAGAGCCATTTTTTCTAATGATGTTGTAGACCCTTTTACTTGAAACTGGTTTTCGAGTAAAGATTTCCCTAATGGAAAACCCAACCATCCACAACCTAAGATGCTAATTTGTTGCATTATTGATACTATCAGTTTGAACAGTTAAACTATCCGATTTAAAAATGGGTTTTGGTTTGTAAACTACTGGTTTTACTTCAATAATTTTTGGCGAAGGTTTTATTTTTTGTTTGATTACGATTGCATCATTCAAAACAAAAGGTGTTGGAATCATCCAGTCTTTTCTTTTTGCAATACTAAATTGTGCATTGTTCAATAAATCAAAGGAACTTTCCATCAACTCCATATCAAAAATAGTTTTTTTCAAAATGCTGAATTGTAAAATTAAGGGTTCATTATCTACAACATAATAGCTCACAATTTTTTTGCCGTTTCTAAGTAATTCCGAACCTTTTTGACCAATTACACCAACATTATTTGCTTTAAAATTTTGAAAAATCATTTTCTCATTGGCAAATACATCATAGCGATTTACAAGTCTGTTTGGCGTAATTTTTATTTTTAAATAACGATAGTCATCTACAATAGAATCTCTCAAAAAAATAATTGTAGGCTTTGCAATTTCTTTAATTGGTGCTTGCGTTGAAAATGTAAATTGCGAATTATATTTACTAAACAAGGCGTTTTTGTTTAATTCTGAAGCAACATTTGGATTTTCACCAAGATAACCCTTTGTCCATTTGTCTAAATTTTTATCATAAGTGGTCCAAAAGGCTTTGTTATGGTCACCATCAAGAACATACAACAAACTATTGGGTTTTGCTTTACCGTATTTATATTCAGAATTAAAATGAGCTTCGACAAGAAAACCTAAGCAAATTAGAATCATGATAGTTCCCCAAATTCCTTTTTTAGAAAAAGTTCCAAATACAGGAAGTAATAATGAGAAAAGTAAAACCGTTAAAATAGCGCTTCCGAAAAGAATTTTTAATCCCAATCCTATCGGAAACATATGAATAAAAGGAAAAATTATAATTAATGATGGAATACTTAAAATCAAATTCAACAATTTGAATGATTTTTGAGTTGTAACAAATACGCCCAACATCAACAGACTACAAATTACAGGAATAATAAAAAATCCAGCTCCAGGCAAATAAAGTGCAATACCTAAATTGATTCCTATCCACAACAATAATGGAGCAATAAAATAATTATAGGTAATATTTTCAGATTTTGATTTGGTATAGAATAGAAAAGCGATTGCCAAACTCAAACTTATAAAAGCACCAATGTATGAATGACCATTATAAGTAAAGCCTTGTAAAATGTCATTGTATTCAGGATAT
>JAYTNO010000201.1:0-8103 GCA_043748275.1 Flavobacterium sp.
ACCAATCATAATAGGAATTTTGATGTTTAATTTATCTAATTCTTTAGCCAAATAAACCATTTCGTCTAATGATGGCGTGATTAATCCACTCAATCCAATTATGTCAACATTATGTTCAATTGCAGCTTGAATGATTTTTTCTGGCGGAACCATAACTCCTAAATCGATAATTTCGAAATTATTACAACCTAAAACTACGGCAACGATATTTTTTCCAATATCGTGTACATCGCCTTTTACAGTTGCCATCAACACTTTTCCAGCAGAGGATGATTTTCCTGATTTTTCGGCTTCAATAAATGGAAGTAAATAGGCAACTGCTTTTTTCATTACTCGAGCTGATTTCACAACTTGTGGCAAAAACATTTTTCCTGAACCAAATAAATCGCCAACAACATTCATTCCTGCCATTAAATTTATTTCGATAACTTCTATGGCTTTCGCCGAATTTGCTCTCGCTTCTTCAACATCAATTTCTATAAATTCGTCTATTCCTTTTACTAATGAGTGTGTTAATCTTGACTGAACATCTTCATTTCGCCATTCGGCAATCGCTTTTTCGTTTACTTTATAATCACCTTTAAAGGTTTCGGCTAAATCCAACAATCGTTCAGTTGCGTCTTCTCTCCTATTTAAAAGAACATCTTCAACGTGTTCTAATAATGTTTTGTCAATTTCGTCATAAATTTCGAGCATTTCCGGATTTACGATTCCCATTGTCATACCGTTTTGAATAGCGTGATACAAAAATGCCGAATGCATCGCTTCACGAACAGTATCATTGCCTCGAAATGAAAACGAAACGTTACTTACACCACCAGAAATGTTGGCAAACGGAAGATTTTCACGAATCCATTTTGTGGCTCTAAAAAAATCTAATGCATTTAATTTGTGTTCATCCATTCCAGTCGCAACCGGAAAAATATTGGGATCAAAAATGATGTCTTGAGCTGGAAAATGAACTTCATTTACTAATATATCATAACTTCTTTTGCAAATTTCAATGCGTCTTTTGTAAGTATCTGCTTGACCGTTTTCGTCAAAAGCCATCACAATTACTGCTGCACCATATCTTTTAATTAATTTGGCATGATGCATAAAAGTTGCTTCACCTTCTTTTAAGGAAATAGAATTTACAACCGCTTTACCTTGAACAACTTTCAACCCAGCTTCAATAATTTCCCATTTAGAGGAATCTATCATTACTGGAACTCTAGCAATATCCGGTTCTGCAGCAATAAGATTGAGGAATTTGGTCATTGCAAATACGCCATCCAACATTCCTTCATCCATATTAATATCGATGATTTGTGCTCCACCTTCAACTTGTTCTCTTGCTACTGAAAGTGCTTCGTTGTAGTTCTCTTCTTTTATTAATCTTAGAAATTTGCGAGAACCTGTAACATTAGTTCGCTCGCCAACGTTTACGAAAATAGATTCTTCGGTAACGAAAAGTGGTTCTAGTCCTGAAAGTTGTAAATTTATTTTGTTTGTTCTTGACATATTTTTATATGAACACAGATTTCACAAATTAACACAGATTTAATTTGTGCCAATTTGTAAAATCTATTTTTTAATTTTTCTTGGTTTGAATTGTGATGCGACTTCTGCAATTGCTTTAATATGTTCTGGTGTTGTACCGCAACAACCACCAATTATATTGATTAAATTATCTTGCAAATATTCTTTAATCAAACCTTGCATTTCTTGTGGTGATTGGTCGTATTGACCAAAAGCGTTTGGCAAACCTGCATTTGGATGTGCAGAAATATTTAGTTGTGTATTGTGTGCTAATCTTTTTAAATACGGTTTTAACTGATCTGCACCAAGTGCGCAATTGAAACCAATACTTAACAAATCGATATGTTGGATTGAAATAAGAAATGCTTCTACAGTTTGCCCAGAAAGTGTACGTCCTGAAGCATCGGTTATTGTTCCAGAAACCATTACTGGAATATCTAGATTGCGCTCTTCTTTTACTTCTTCTATTGCGAAAAGTGCTGCTTTTGCGTTTAAAGTATCAAAAATAGTTTCTACTAATAAAACGTCGCTTCCGCCATCGATTAATGCTTCAACTTGTTGTTTATAGGCAATTCTTAAATCGTCGAAAGTTACGGCACGAAATCCTGGATCGTTTACATCTGGACTCATACTTGCAGTTCGGTTAGTTGGTCCGATGGAACCTGCTACAAAACGTGGTTTGTCTGTGAATTCATCGGCAACTTGGCGAGCTATTTTGGCAGATTGATAATTTAATTCATAAACTAAATCTTCAAGATGATAATCTGCCATTCCAATAGTTGTTCCTGAGAATGTATTGGTTTCTACAATATCGGCTCCAGCTTGAAAATATAACCTGTGTACTTGTTTTACCGCTTCGGGTTGTGTGATGGAAAGTAAATCGTTGTTTCCTTTTAATGGATGTGGAAAATCTTTGAAACGTTCTCCTCGAAAATCTTCTTCAGAGAAGTTATTGCGTTGCAACATCGTTCCCATTGCTCCGTCGAGAACAAGAATTCTTTCTTGTATTGCTTGTTGTATTTTTGACATTTTTATAAAAATAATAACCTAATTAGGTTTTGAAATTTAAAAAATATCGAAAGGTTGTCAAGAAAGGTAAAGAAATACACGTGATGTATTCTTGTGTTATCTATCCAAATAATTATTTGGTAGAATGTAGCACCTTCTTTAAAAGTAAAGGGTTGCTAAGGTTTCATCGGGTCTTTCCCTCCGCCTTTCGTGATAACTTTCAATAAATTTATGAACACTACAAAGTAATGGTATAGATTTGAATTTTGCAATAAAATTTTCAATAATCAGCTACATCGATTTAGTTAAACAAAAAAAATATCATAAAAAAACCTGAATAATAATATTCAGGTTTTGATTAGAAGAAATATTTTTTCTTAGTTCTTTATAATCTTTGTTGTTCCAACACCTTCATTAGAAATAACTTTTAGAAAATAGACTCCAGTTGTTAAATCTGAAATTTTAATTTGAGTTGAAGCTATTTCTTTTGTGTTTATATTTTTAATAATTCTTCCGTTTAAATCTGTTATTTGCACTTGATTGAAAGTGGAATTGTTTTTTGTATTGATGTTTAAAACTGAACTTGCAGGGTTTGGATATACTTCAAAATTTGATTTAAAAAACGCATTGGTACCTAAAGTTCTATTGACTGCAAAAGCATCAATCCCAATTACACTTCCGTTAACATTTGTATTGGTAACATAATATCTGAATGCCACTTTGCAATCTGTTGCCGTTGGTAATCCAGAAACGATGTAAGTAAATCTCGTCCAAGTAAAAGGATAATCGGTAAGATTTTGATTTGGGTTTACAGTCAATGCTAAAGTTGTGAAATCTCCTAAACCAGTACTTCCACCGGGATATAAAGTTGAACTTCCATTGGTACTTAACCTTAATTCTAGTCTATCAGCAAATGTTGAAGACGTACCGCCTTTTCGAGTATAAAAAGAAATTTCGTCTCCGTTTTGCAAATTAATTATTGACGAAATATACCAATTGCTTATTGTACCTGTACCTGAAACACTATTAAAACTTGCTACAATAAAAGAAGTAGGCAATCCATTAAAAGCACCACCAAAGGTAGTATTGTTTGGACCTTGTTGCCAAGTAGTTGGGCCAATTGGTGCACTTTGGTTGGATGCTACCCAATTTGGAGTCGGGAAAACATCAAAATTTTCGTAATACAGGGTTTGGCTTTTAACATTACTAATAATTAAAAAAACTGAGGCTAATAGTACTATTCTTTTCATAATTTATTTTTTTAGACTTAAATATAAAAGGTTTTTGTGTTGAAAATCATTCTTATAATTCTGATATTTCTATAACATTTATAGTTAAATAGAATAAAACAAAGTAACAACTTTTTTTAAAAATATGCCATAAAAAAACCTGCCTTTTTATATAAAGACAGGTTGGAAAGCGTATATAATAAAATTATTTTTTTACAATTTTTGTAACACCAACACCATTATTTGAAGTAGCTTTTAAGAAATAAACACCTGAATTTAGGTCTGCAATATTTATTTGTGTTGCAACTTCATTTACAGCAATAGATTTAATCACTCTACCATTCAAATCTGTAATTTGAACTTGATTGATAGTTGTATTGTTTTTGCTTGAAAGGTTTACAACTGTAGTTGCAGGATTTGGATATACTTTGAAGTTTTGTGTGAAGAATGATTCGGTTGCTAATGGACGGTCTACTGAAAAAGTATCAATACCAATAATGTTTGAATTTGCACCATCTTGACCTCCATCATTTACAAAATATCTAAATCCAAACTTTACATCAGTAGGACTAGACAATCCAGTAACTGTATAAGTGTAATTTGTCCAAATTCTAGGGTAAATTCCAGTAACTAAATTTGGATTAATATCAACTAATAAATTGGTAAAAGTTCCAACATCTGTAGGGCCAGTGGAAGGATCTGTAGTAAAACCGCCATCGGTACTCATTCTTAATTGTAATCTATCAGGATATTCTGTAGTTGTAGAAGTTGCATTTTGACCTAGTCTACTATAAAAAGAAATTACATCACCATTCTGAACTGTTATAGAAGGAGATATTAACCAGTTACTAATTGGACCAGAACCTGTTGATGGTGTAGTTCCTCCTGGAGTTAATACACCTACAGATGTAAAATTAACTAGGGCAAATGATATTGCCGGTAATGATTGTGCACCACCACTAAAAGTAGCAGTTGGTGCAGCTGTGGGAATACCCCATAAAGTTGCTGTTGCAGGACTACTTTGATTAGTTCTTACCCATCCGTCCGTTGTTAATCCAGCAGTACCATTATTAAAACCATAAGTATACAAACTTTGAGCGTTTATAGAACCTATAGCAAATAATAAAGAAAAAGAAAGTAATAGTTTTTTCATAATTTAAATTTTAGTTGTTTAAGAAACAAAGCTACAAAAAAAAATTGCAAAAGTTTTTTTTTCAATTCAAAAAGCGTTTCATACATTTGCAACCGAAAAACCTAGAGGAAAAATTTTACTGATTGTTCATTTTACTTTTAATCCATTTATAAAAGTATTTGAAACTCATTTGCAACCTCTCTAAAAAATGCTAAAGCAGAAATCTCTCCTTTAGCCTTTTTTGTTTTCATATTTTTAATAACAAAATTTATATACAAAATTATGGCTTATTTATTTACATCAGAATCAGTAAGTGAAGGACATCCTGACAAAGTAGCTGATCAAATTTCGGACGCATTAATTGATAACTTTTTGGCATTTGATGCTTCTTCAAAAGTTGCTTGCGAAACTTTGGTTACAACGGGACAAGTCATTCTTGCAGGTGAAGTAAAATCGTCAACTTATCTTGATGTGCAACAAATTGCTCGTGATGTAATCAAGAAAATTGGTTATACCAAAAGCGAGTATATGTTTGAAGCAAATTCTTGTGGTGTACTTTCGGCTATTCACGAACAATCTAGCGATATCAATCAAGGTGTTGAAAGAACAAACCCTGAAGATCAAGGCGCTGGAGATCAAGGAATGATGTTTGGATATGCTACTAATGAAACCGAAAACTATATGCCTTTGGCGTTAGACTTATCTCATGCTTTGTTGATAGAATTGGCTAATTTGAGAAGAGAAGATAATGAGATTAAATATTTGCGTCCAGATGCAAAATCTCAAGTTACTTTAGAATATTCTGATGATAACAAACCGGTTAGAATTGATGCTATTGTAATCTCTACACAACATGATGACTTTGCTCCAGAAGCAGAAATGTTAGCAAAAATAAAAAGCGATTTAATTTCAATTTTAATTCCAAGAATTAAAGCGAAATATCCTCAATATGCTCATTTTTTTAATGAAAATATCACCTATCACATTAACCCAACCGGTAAATTTGTAATTGGTGGTCCTCACGGAGATACTGGCCTTACTGGTAGAAAAATAATCGTAGATACATACGGAGGTAAAGGTGCTCACGGTGGTGGTGCATTTTCTGGAAAAGACCCAAGTAAAGTAGACAGAAGTGCTGCTTATGCTACTCGTCATATTGCAAAAAACTTAGTTGCGGCTGGTTTGTGTGACGAGATATTAGTACAAGTTTCTTATGCTATTGGTGTAGCAAAACCAACTTCTATAAATGTAGTTACTTATGGAACTTCAAAAGTAAAAATGACTGATGGTGAAATAAGTAAAGTTGTAGAATCTATTTTTGATATGCGTCCTTACTTTATCGAACAACGTTTGAAATTAAGAAACCCTATTTACAGCGAAACTGCTGCCTACGGACATATGGGTAGAACTCCTGAAACAGTAACCAAAACTTTTAATGCTCCAGGCGGAAATAGTAAAACAGTTACTGTTGAGTTATTTACTTGGGAGAAATTAGATTTTGTAGACAAAGTAAAAGCTGCATTCAAATTGTAATAAAAGTATTATATAAAATCAAACCTGACTATTTATTTAGTCGGGTTTTTTTTATTTTCAATTTTTAGAATCATTAAAATTGATTTTATTAATCACTCTGTTTTTATAAAATCGTATATTAGCATTTATGAAAAAACTATTTTTATTTCTCTTTATAGTTTCATTTAGCTTTGGAAATTCTCAAAACATAAAAGCGATTGAAATAGGATCTTTTCCTTTAGAGAGAGATGCTTTTTTAGGATTTGACGATTTTGGTTTTTATTACACTATCAAAGACAATGCTCTTCTCAAATCGAATTCTAAAGAAAAATGGCAATATAAAAATCCTGCTTTAGGACGCATTTCAAAAGTTGATTTTCTAAACCCTATGAAGTTGGTTTTGTTTTATGAGGATTTCAATAGTGTGGTTATGCTGGACAATCAATTTAATGAAATTCAAAAAATAAATTTATCCGAAAATAATACTCCAATTGTTGCCTCAGCTATTGGAAATGCTTTTGGAAATAGACTATGGATTTATAACAATTTGACACAACAAATTGGATTATTGGATTATTTGAAAAATGAATACCAACCTATAACTATTGCATTTTCTGGAAATTTGAAATACTACCAATCTGATTTTAATTATTTTCAATGGATTGATGAGCATCAAAATTGGAATCGATGTGATATTTATGGAAAAAATTTGTCTTTAGGAAAAGTTCCCGATTTTGATCAAATTCAAATTACAAATGAATCGTATTTGATCTATTCAAAAAATCAAAAATTATATCTGAAAGATTCAAAAAATCAGAAAATAATTACAATTGAAATTAATGAAAAAACCTTTAAAAGTTTTTTCTATAAAGACCAAATTTTATCTATTTTTACAATCGAAGGAATTACAAATTATAAAATCACATTACCATAATGCACATAGCAGTAGCAGGAAACATAGGCGCAGGAAAAACAACTCTCACGAGATTATTAGCAAAACATTTTAAATGGGAACCTCATTTTGAAGACGTAGTAGACAATCCTTACTTGGATGATTTTTATCATCAAATGGAACGTTGGTCTTTTAATTTGCAAATTTATTTCTTAAACAGTCGTTTTAGACAAGTGTTACAAATTCGCGAAAGTGGTAAAAAAATTATTCAGGATAGAACCATTTATGAAGATGCTCATATTTTTGCTCCTAATCTTCACGCAATGGGATTGATGACCAATCGTGATTTTCAAAATTATTCCTCCCTTTTTGAACTTATGGAAAGTTTGGTTGAACCACCAGATATGCTAATTTATTTGAGAAGTTCCATTCCAAACCTTGTTTCTCAGATTCACAAGCGCGGTAGAGAGTATGAAAACTCGATCTCAATTGAATATTTAAGCCGTTTGAACGAACGATATGAAGCTTGGATACACACTTATACCAAAGGTAGATTATTAATCATAGATGTAGACAATATAGATTTTGTAAACAATCCTGAAGATTTAGGAATGATTTATAACAAAATCGATGCAGAACTGAATGGTTTGTTTTAGAAATAAAACAAAATCTAGTTTTTTATTAAAATGTATTTATAAAAAAAGCCTCACAATTAGACTGCCCCCAAAAAGTTAGACACTATTTGGGGGTATTTTTATGGAAAGAAAAGTAAAGTATAATTATGCATTTAAACTTGAATGCGTAAAACT
>JAYTNO010000202.1:0-18851 GCA_043748275.1 Flavobacterium sp.
ATGATGTGCGTTATGAAGCTGCCAAAAATGGCTGGCTTACAAATTATCCTGATTTCAACCAGAATTTCACACAGGTTACAAACAAAACTTTGAATCTAACTGCAAATGTAGATTTGTTCCCAGATTTGAAAATAGATTTGAATGCAGACCGAAATTATGTGGACAATTTCTCTGAACAATATGATGTAACCAATGGTCAATATAACTCAAGATCACCTTATAGTTTTGGAAATTATTCGATAACAACTGTATTATTAAAAACATCATTCAGTCATAGCGACGAAAATTTCTCAGCTCCTTTTGAAGATATGAAAAACAACCTTTTGATTGTTGCAAACCGATTGGCCGAACAATATTATGGTGCAAATCCAATCTTAAGATATGGTGAAGGCAGTTATTCAGATTTGACCAATCCTATAAATGTTGCCAATTTAGGTTTTCCTGTAGGATTCGGAAAAAACAACCAAGCTGTATTATTGCCGTCTTTTTTAGCTGCTTATAGCGGGAAGGACGCATCAGGCGTTTCGTTGAATGCTTTTAGAGACATTCCAATTCCAAACTGGACTATAAAATATAGTGGGTTAATGCGTTACCAATTTTTTAAAGACAGATTCAAACGATTCTCTTTGCAAAACAGTTATAAAGCATCTTATACTATCAATACTTTTAGATCTAATTTTGAATTTGATAAAAATCCAAATGGCATAGATACAGGTGGTAATATTAATAACAAATTATTGATTGGAAATGTCAATTTAGTTGAGCAATTTAATCCGTTGGTACGTTTGGATTTTGAGATGAAAAACTCCGTAAAAATACTTGCTGAAATGAAAAAAGATCGCTCACTATCGATGAGTTTTGATAATAATTTATTGACAGAAGTAAAAGGTATTGAATATGTAGTTGGACTGGGTTATCGAATCAAAGATGTTATAATTTCATCAAGATTGGCAGACAACCCAACAGGAATTATCAAAAGTGATATTAACATAAAAGTTGATGGTTCGTATAGAAACAGTCAAACTATTGTTCGAAATTTAGATTATAACAATAACCAATTATCTGGAGGACAAAATATTTGGTCAGCTAAGTTAACAGCTGATTATTCATTCAGTAAAAATTTGACAGCTATATTCTACTATGACCATTCATTTTCAAAAGCTGTAATATCAACATCATTCCCAATTACCAATATTAGAGCAGGATTTACGATGCGATATAATTTCGGAAATTAGATTAGAAAATATTTAAAAATAGAAACCTAAATAGTACTTTTGTAAGAACTATTTTGACTTAAAAAAATTAATAAAAAATTATATAATGAACATACCAGCAAATTTAAGATACACTAAAGATCACGAATGGGTTTTATTAGAAGGAGATATCGCAACAATTGGAATTACTGATTTTGCTCAAAAAGAATTAGGAGACATTGTATATGTTGAAGTTGAAACATTAGATCAAACAGTTGCCAAAGATGAAGTTTTTGGAACTGTTGAAGCAGTAAAAACAGTTTCAGATTTATTTATGCCAATGGCGGGTGAAATTATTGATTTTAATGACTCATTAGAAAGCACGCCAGAAACCGTAAATTCTGATCCATACGAAAAAGGCTGGATGATAAAAGTGAAAGTAGAAAATGTTAGCGATTATGACGAATTACTTTCAAGTGATGCATATAAAGAACTTATTGGGGCATAGAAAAATAAATTTTTTGTTAGCTATTTTTTGGACCTTGCTCATAGCAGTATTGTGTTTAATTAGTTTCAAAAAATTACCAACTGTTAAAATTGGAGGTGCTGATAAATATGTTCATTTTACATTTCATTTTGTATTTACAATTCTTTGGGTTACCTATTTTAAAAGCAGAAATTATTCTAGAAGTATTATTAAGGCATTAATCGCTTCAGTACTTTATGGTATTTTAATAGAAATTGCTCAAGAACTTTTTACAACGACTAGAAAAGCTGATATTTTTGATGTTTTAGCAAATACATCCGGCGCGTTAAATGCAATTTTAATGATTTATTTTATAAAAAAAATAGTTCCAAAAAAGGAATAAAAATTAAAAACCAAAAAAAGAGTCCCACTTCGATGGGATTTTTTTATTTTTATAGCTTGAAATATCTTGATTGACAAAAACACTAATTGAAATTATCAAATGAATATAAAACAATATCTCGATTCAACTTATTTGAAAACAGCCAAACAAGCTGGAATTTCTGAAAATGAAAACAGAAAAATTGTTGAAAAATGTATTCAAGAAGCCATTGACGAACAATTTAAACTAATAATGATACGTCCAGATTATGTGACTTTGGCAAAAAAAATGATTACAAAAGCCAATTCTAAAGTTGATATTGGTACCGTAATAAGTTTTCCAAAAGGAAAAGCAACTCTTGATGAAAAACTTGAAGAAGCTCAAAAAGCAATTCAAGACGGCGCTGATGATTTGGATTTTGTATGCAATTACAAAGAATTCAAAAAAGGAAATTTAGAATTAATCAAACAAGAAATACTAGAATGTACCGCTCTTGGATTAGAAAATAAGAAAATAGTAAAATGGATTATAGAAGTGGCCGCATTAAACAACCATCAAATTATTCAATTATCTGCATTAATAAAAAAACTAATTATTACTAATTTCAAAGAAGAATATTACGCTTCTGTTTTTGTTAAATCATCAACAGGGTTTTATAAAACTAAAGATAAGTTACCCAACGGCGCAACTATCGAAACTATTATAATGATGCTAGAAAACGCATCTCCATTACCAGTTAAAGCAGCTGGTGGAGTAAGAACATATGAAGAGGCAGTTGCAATGATTCAACTTGGTGTAAAAAGAATTGGAACTTCTGCCGCAAAAACAATTGCAAATGGTCAAGTCGCAGAAAGCGATTATTAAATTACAAATACAATTTTATGAAAAAATATAGTTACATATTATTCTTCCTTATCGGAATTTTTAATGCAAATTCTCAAACTGACATCCCAAATGTGGAACAGTTTCCAGTTTTTCCTTCTTGTTCAAATTTAATAAATAAAGAGTTAGAAACTTGTTTTTATAATCAAGTTCAGGATTTTGTGTATACTAATTTTAAAGTACCAGAACAGTTAAAACAAAATGATTTTAAAGGAAGTGTAATTGTACTTTTTGAAGTTGACAATCAAGGTGCATTTAAAGTAATTTATGTAGATGCTATTGATGAACAATTAAACAATGAAGCAAAACGAGTTTTTGGTTTATTGCCAAAAATAAAACCATCAACATATAGTACCAAAACTACTTATTCAAAATATACAATCAAAATTGAAATTCCTTTAAAAAGTGTTGCCCAAATTGCTGCTGAAGTTCAAGCTTACAAAAATGCCGAAGCCAAAAATTTTACAAAAAATAAAGACAAAGAGTTGACTGAATATGATGGTATTGTGTATCATAAATTCAACAATCCTAAATTTGAAAGTCATTTAAATATTCCGTTTTCTCATAGTTATTATGCTCATTTTGATGCTTCGATGAATCAACTTGGCAGTAACAGCCACACTGCCATTAAACCTTTTACCTATGCTGAAGTTGCAAAATATTACAACTTTAGAGCTGAGAATGAAAAATTAATGAAAACCAAAACCAGTTGGTTGGAAAGAAAATTATGGAATGAAAACACCGTTGAAATTCAAGGCGATGGCTATTGGTTTACTTTAAATCCCATTTTTGATTTGCAAGTTGGAAAAAGCAATCCAAGTGTTGCAAAATCTACATATATCAATACAAGAGGTATTCAAATTCAAGGTGGTTTGGGAGAACAAATAAATTTTAATACCACTATTTATGAAAGCCAAGGTCGATTTGCAGATTATTTCAATCGATATTCAGAATCAATAAATCCTACTGGAGTTGTACCTTCTGTAGGTGATCCAGCCATTATTCCAGGAATTGGAATTGCTAAAAGATTTAAAACAGATTCTTATGATATGCCTTTAGCAGATGCTAATATTTCTTACACTCCAAGCAAAATTTTTAATATTCAGATTGGTTATGGCAGGAATTTTATTGGCGATGGCAATCGTTCATTAATTACAACAGATGGTGTTAGTCCGTATCCGTATTTTAAAATAAATACAAATTTTTGGAAAATAAAATATACCAATACCTATATGTTCTTGAAGGATGTTCGTCCAGAAGTAACAATTGAAAAAACATATGCAACCAAATATATGGCCAATCATTATTTGAGTTGGAATGCCTCAAAAAGATTGAATATTGGCTTGTTCGAATCTGTCATTTGGGCCAACACCAACAATCGTGGTTTTGATATGAGTTTCTTTAACCCTATTATTTTTTATAGAACGGTAGAGTTTACTTCTTCTTCTAAAACAGGAAATGCACTTTTAGGATTAACATCAAAATACAAAATCAACAATCAATTCAATTTATACGGACAATTTTTATTAGATGAATTTTCATTAAATGATATCAAAGCTGGAGACAATAGTTGGAAAAATAAATACGGATACCAATTGGGTATTAAATATTTTAATGCATTCAATGTCGAAAATTTATTACTTCAAGTAGAATACAATCACGTAAGACCATATGTTTATGCTCACAGCGATCCATTGACCAATTATGGACATAGCAACCAAAGTTTAGGACATCAATGGGGAGGAAATTTTAAAGAATTAATTACCATTGCTCGTTATCATAAAGGAAGGTATTTTGCAGATGCAAAAATTACTTATGGACAAAGAGGATTAGATTTTTCTAATTCTGGAGCTAATTCTAATTATGGTGGAAATATTTACAGAGATTATGATGATGATCGTTATGCAAATTCAGGTGTAAAAGTTGGTCAAGGAAACAAAACAACTGTCTTTATTGCAGATGTTCAAGCAGGTTATTTGGTCAATCCTGCTACAAATTTAAAGCTTTTTGGAAGTTTCATCTATAGAAATTTTGATCCAACACAAGATACTTTAACTACTTTTAAAGAAAAAACAACTTGGTTTTCTTTGGGATTGCGATGTGATATTTTTAATTGGTATTTTGATTATTAAAATTCTTAATAATCAGTTGATTTTAAAACATATTTTTTTATGAATTGTTTTTTGTCAAATCGTTAACTATAAAGTACATTTGCACCAGATTTTAAAAAGCAAATCAATACGTCTTGAACGCAACAATAAATACGCTGTCCTTTAAATCCATATACACTGATTTTCTAGAAATCACTAAAGCTAGATTGGCTGTTAGTGTGGTTTTCTCTTCTATTGCAGGATTTATGTTGGGTGTATTAGATTTTCAATCACTAGATTGGATGATAGTATTAAAGCTTGCCATTGGCGGTTATTGTATGGTTGGCGCATCAAATGCTTTTAATCAAGTTATCGAAAAAGATCTCGATGCTTTGATGGATAGAACCAAAAACCGACCAGTTCCAGCTGGCAGAATGTCTCAAAATACTGCATTGTTAATCGCAACAATTCTCACACTTTTTGGAATCATAATTTTATACACAATCAATCCGAAATCGGCATTGTTTGGAGCAATTTCAATTTTTCTATATACCAGTGTTTATACACCATTAAAAACAAAAACACCATTATCTGTTTTTGTTGGTGCTTTTCCTGGAGCCATCCCTTTTATGTTGGGTTGGGTTGCTGCAACAGATGATTTTGGTATTGAAGCAGGTACCTTATTTTTAATTCAATTTTTTTGGCAATTTCCCCATTTTTGGGCAATAGGTTGGTTTTTGTTTGAAGATTATGAAAAAGCTGGTTTTTTTATGTTGCCTTCTGGCAAAAAAGATACATCAACTGCTTTACAAACAATTTTATATACTATTTGGTTAATTATTGCTTCGTTATTACCTATGTTAGGTTATACTGGTAGATTATTTATAACACCATACTCAGCAGGAATTGTTTTACTATTAGGCTTATGGATGTTGTTTTATGCAGTAAAATTATACCAACTCCGAACGGCAAAAGCAGCCAAAACATTAATGCTTGTGAGTGTTTCTTACATTACTTTATTACAAATAATATATATTTTAGATAAATTTTTACGATAATGAATCCCGATAAAATGACAATTCAAGAAGAAAAAGAAAGATCAGATCGATCCTATAAATTGATTTTACTTTTTGCAATGGTGAGTATGACAATGATGTTTGCTGGACTTACAAGTGCTTTTGTAGTAAGCAAATCAAGAACCGATTGGTTGAAAGATTTTCAAATGCCAGGTGCTTTTTTCTATAGTACTGCAGTTATAATAGGTTGTAGCATAACTTTTCATTTAGCAAAAAAAGCCATTCAAAAAAACAATAGAAATGCAACAACATCATATCTTTTAGTTACTTTAGCACTCGGAATATTATTTGTTTTCTTGCAATTTATGGGTTTTCATCAAATTGTTGAAGCAGGCTATTTTTTTACAGGAAGTGCAAGTAGTATTACAACAACATTTTTTTATGTTGTTACATTAGCACACTT
Organism: Flavobacterium sp.; assembly: GCA_043748275.1. Lineage (GTDB taxonomy): Bacteria > Bacteroidota > Bacteroidia > Flavobacteriales > Flavobacteriaceae > Flavobacterium. The sequence continues at coordinate 6,493 of JAYTNO010000202.1, forward strand.
AGTTCACCTTGCGGGAGGAATTATTTCGCTATTAATTATAATTTATAATCATTTTAAACAAAAATACAATTCAACTCAAACCCTTGGTATAGAGCTAGGTGCAATGTATTGGCACTTCTTAGATATATTATGGGTTTATTTGTTTTTATTTTTATATTTCTTTAAATAAGAAAAAAACGTAAATTTGGGAACTTTTTAACTAATAACTTTTATGGGAGCGACAGTTACAACTGCAAACAGTGAACAAAAAACTTGGGGTGGCGGAAATGAACCGATGGGAGCAAGTTATGGCAAATTAATGATGTGGTTTTTTATCGTATCAGATGCTTTAACATTCTCAGGATTTCTAGCAGCATATGGTTTTTCTAGATTTAAATTTATTGAAACTTGGCCATTGCCTGACGAAGTGTTTACACACTTTCCGTTTATGCATGGTGTCTCAGCACCAATGTATTACGTGGCATTAATGACTTTTATTTTGATTTTTTCATCTGTAACAATGGTTTTGGCTGTTGATGCAGGTCATCATATGAATAAAAGTAAAGTTGCTTTTTATATGTTTCTTACCATTATTGGAGGACTAATATTTGTTGGGTCTCAAGCATGGGAGTGGAAAAACTTTATTAAAGGTGAGTATGGTGCTATTGAAACAAAAGGAGGAAGTCTACTTCAGTTTGTTGACAATACTGGAAAAAGAGTAAAACTAGAAGACTTTGCGGTAACATTACCTGAAGAAAGAGAACAACTTACCAGAAGTAAAGGCAGATGGTTTATGAGCGAAGCTTCATTACCAACATATTCTGTTGCTGAAGTTCAAGCAGGTTTTAAAGCACATCCAGAAATACTAGTTCGTACAGAAAGTATTTATGAAGATGATGCAGCTGCTAAAAAAGACACAAAAATTAATCACGAATTAACAAAACACAAACATAAAACAGTTTTAACCAGAGCAGAATCTGAAGTAAGACTAGCGAATGCTTCACTTGTTGTAGAAGGTGCAAACTTAACTCGTAACGAGTATGGTAGTAAATTGTTTGCAGACTTCTTCTTTTTCATTACTGGATTTCACGGGTTTCACGTTTTTTCTGGAGTAATCATTAACATTATTATTTTCTTTAATGTTCTATTAGGAACTTATGAAAAAAGAAGATCGTATGAAATGGTTGAAAAAGTAGGATTGTATTGGCACTTTGTAGATTTAGTTTGGGTATTTGTATTTACAGTTTTCTATTTAGTTTAATTTATTAGATTTATTATTATGTCACACGAGCACGTTTCAAACATAAAAAGAATTTGGTTTGTTTTTGCATTATTATCAGTTGTAACAACTGTTGAAGTATTCTTAGGGATAGTTAAACCAGATGTTTTTCATATGCATAATTTTTTAGGTATGAATTTACTTAATTGGATATTTTATATTTTAACAATTTTTAAAGCATACTATATTGTCTGGGCATTTATGCATATGGAAGGCGAAAAATCAACATTAAGATGGGCAGTAGTTTCTCCTGTTATTTTCTTAGTAGTTTACTTGCTTTTTATACTCTTAACAGAAGCAGATTATATCTTTGAAGTATTTAAAAACTCTACAATTAAATGGAATTTTTAACAATATATTAGTTAAAAAAAAGGTACGCTTTGCGTACCTTTTTTTATTTTTGCACTACACATTTCTTTTCTTTTTCAAATGAAAAAAAACCTTGTATTATTTATTCTTTTTATATTTCCTATAGTTGCTTATTTGTTTTTTGCAACTGGTGTAAATAGTTTTATGTTTTTACCAACAGTAACCAAAAACATTCCAGATATAGGGAATTGGAATTCCTTAACTGGTGAAAAAGTTTCTTTAAATAAAAAAATTACTATTATGGGATTTACAGGTGACAACCCATTAGAAAATAAAGGAAACTACTTCAACTTAAATCAGAAAATTTATAATAAAAATCGAGAATTTAAAGATTTTCAATTTGTAATGATTGCTCCAGAAGGAACTGAAGCTGATATAAAAGAAATTTTAAAAGGTTTGAAAGATTTGACCAATACTTCAAAATGGATATTTGTTTTTGCCTCAAAAAATGAAATTCAAAATTACTACAATACATTACAACTTAAAGGCAAATTAGACTCTCATTTTGGAACTCCAAATGTTTATATTATAGATAAAAAAAGAAATCTACGAGGCAGAAAAGATAAAGATGAATATAAAGAAGGCTACAACGCATCGTCTCCAACTGATTTATATAATGAAATGACTGATGATGTAAAGGTAATACTTGCAGAATACAGATTGGCTTTAAAAAGAAATAATAGTGATAGACAAATATAAACCATGTTTAAAAACAAATCATATATAGGAATCTCTTTTATAATCTTGATTTTTGGAATTTACGCCATTCCAAAAATTATTGATAGAATAAAAGGCAATGATATTGTGAAAGGAGAACGACTGGATAATGTTTCTAACAACGGAAAAGTAGATGCCAAATTAAAAATAATAGGTAAAGCTCCAAAATTTACTCTAACTGATCAAAACAACAAGACTATTACTAATGAAGATTATAATGGAAAAGTTTATGTTTTAGAATTTTTCTTCTCAACCTGTCCTTCTATTTGCCCAATTATGAATAGAAATATGATTGAAATTCAGAATAAATTTTTTGGTAATCCTAATTTTGGTATTGCATCCATTACAATAAATCCAGAAAATGATACCCCATCTGTTTTGAAAACTCACGCTGATAAATTGGGAGTAAAATCATCAAATTGGCATTTTTTGACTGGTGATAAAAAATATATTTATGAATTGGCCAACAAAGGTTTTAACTTGTATGTTGGTGAAAATAGTAAAATAGAAGCAGGTTTTGAACATTCAGGTTTTTTTGCACTAATAGATAAGAACGGAAATATTAGATGTAGAAAAGATGAATACGGCAATCCTATTTTGTATTATGACGGATTAGAAAGCAAAGGTGTAAAAGCCATTCAACAAGATATAGCAATTTTATTAGCAGAATAATGGAAGACAAATCAATAGAACAAAAGTTTAGTAAATTTATAGTTGCGGTTTCAATACTTATACCTGTAGTTGTAGCTATTTTATTTAGTGTGAAACTAAAAGATTTTGGTTTTGCAGTAGAACCTTTATCGTTTTTACCGCCCATTTATGCAACTATTAATGGTATCACAGCAATTGTATTAATTGCGGCTGTTACAGCTATCAAAAACGGAAAAAGAAAACTTCACGAACAATTGATGACAACCGCAATAGCACTTTCGGTAGCGTTTTTAGTGATGTATGTTGCTTATCATATGACTTCAGATTCTACAAAATTTGGTGGTGAAGGAACCATAAGATATGTCTATTTCTTTTTGTTAATTTCTCATATTTTACTTTCAATTGCTACAATCCCTTTGGTTTTGGTAACCTATGTTAGAGCATTGTCTGAACGATTTGATCGACATAAAAAAATAGCCAAAATCACTTTTCCAATTTGGTTATACGTAGCAGTAACAGGTGTTATTGTTTATTTGATGATTGCTCCTTATTATGTACAATAAAGAACAAAGTATAGGGATTTTAAAATATAATAATTTCAAAAAGGGTTTGACTTTTTTGATATTCCTTTTTACTTTTTTCTATTCTCTATATTCAAATGCACAATGCGCTATGTGTCGTGCTGCTCTTGAAGGCGAAGGTAATGTGAGTAAAGCAAAGGCTGTTAATGACGGCATTGTTTATCTTATGGTGATTCCGTATTTGCTAGTTGGTATCATTGGATTTATCATTTACAGAATGTGGAAAAATAAAAAAGTGTAATACTACTTTATTCTTTTATTACTTTAAAAACCAATTTCTCATTGTTTTCATTAACCACATTTACAAAATAAATACCTTTTGCCCCGTTAATATCTAAATTTATTTTAGACAAATTTGTAAACGTTTGTTCATGCACTATTTGACCTAAAATGGTAACTACTGTAACCGCTAGTTTTTTAAATTGTTGAGGAAAATTTATACTAACCATTTTTGTGGTTGGGTTAGGATATACTTGCACATTTGATGTAGTGAAGCCTGTTGTTGATAAGTTTTCTGGAGCTAATTTCACGAGCCAATAGTCCGTATTTCCTCTAGGAAAATCTACAATATCTCCAGAAATATCAGAATTTGTACCCCCAAACAATACAAAACTACTGTCTAATAATTGAATTATACTCGCTAAACCGTCAAGACCGCCATAAATTCCAGGTGAATAACCTCCAATTGTTTTTTGCCATTGAATATTGCCAGTTTCGCTAAGTTTTAGAATCCAAGCATCAGTATACCCAGAAACGGGAGTGATTTTTTCGCCAGAAACTCCGGATAGTGAACCACCACTAACAATGAAACCATTATCGTTACATTGATAACCAGTAAAATAATCATCACTATTGCCACCATAGGTTTTTTGCCAAATAATAGTAAAGGAAGCATCTACTTTTAGAAACCATCCATCTGTACCTCCTCTACAATAATCTGTTTTTTCACCTGATATGGGCGATTTAGAAGTGCCATTAATTAAATAATTACCGTCATTTGTAGCAATAATACCTATTGATTGATCCTCACCACTTCCTCCTATTGTTTTTTGCAAAAGAATATTACCACTACTATCTAGTTTTAACAACCAAATATCAGACGAACCACGACTGTTTTCTGTTTTTTCGCCTGATATATCTGAAGATGAACCTGTAGCAATTACATAAGTACCATCTAAATTTTGAATTATGCCATTTATACCAATATTTTCATAACTATTACCCCCAATAGTTTTTTGCCATTCTATACTTCCTGTTGCATTTAGTTTTACTAACCAAATATCAGCTAAGCCACGAGAATCTTCGGTTTTATCGCCAGAAATATTAGAATATGAAAATCCAGCTAGCATATAACCACCATCCAAAGTGTTAATTATCGTTCGACACTCATCTTGAAGATTGCCTCCTAGAGTTCTTTGCCACTCGATAGTACCCATGTTATTCAATTTAACAATCCAATAGTCATAATATCCTCTACAACTTTCTGTTTTTTCTCCAGAAATAGGAGAGTCAGAAGAACCACACAAAATATAACCGCCATCTGGAGTTTGTTTAGCAGCACCCATAATGTCATTTTCATTAGAAATTTGCCCATTACTTTGTGCTCCACCTATGGTCTTGTCCCATTCTATTACTCCGTTACTGTCTAGTTTCAATACCCAATAATCTGAACCACCTCTAGAGTTTTCTGTTTTTTCATAAATGGCATTAGATGATGACCGACCCGCTACAAAAAAACCTCCATCAAAAGTACTACACATATTAGAACCCAAATTCCAATTATTACCACCCATTCTTTTTTGCCATACTATAGCTGGTGCTTGGGCAGAAATAGATACAAAGTTGAGTAGAAACAATGTTATATATAAATTTTTCATAACTATAAAATTTAAAAAAAGACTGTTTGCTTTTGCTTAATTTGCATAAGCAAACGGTCTTATCTACAGGTTTCTACTGTTTATAAAATACTTGTTCTACTTTGGCACCAGTTGCCGTTTCCTTTGTCAATTTATAGTAATAATGCTCTAAAAGATTATTATATAATTCGGGGTCTTTTACTTGAAGTGCATTTAGTTCTTCGATTGTAACATTCATATCTAATAGATTTTGAGTAGAAAAAATTGTACCATGAAAAAAGGTTTCATCAGTACAAATAACGCCTCTGGTACAATTTAGTTTTGCCTCTCCTGTATTTGTGAGTAAGTTGGTTTGTCCAGTTGCTAATTGCTGAATAGTTACAGGATAGTTTGCAGTATTCATTATCGTTATTGGAAGAGTATCAACAGATGCATTTGCTGGATCTGGAGTTTGGTTGTCTGGGAAGATATAATCAAAACCTTTTTGAAATTTTTGTTGTACCAATCTATTTCTACAAACATATGCTGTGCCATTTCCATTATCAGTAGTAGTCACTATTACATTGCCAGCAATCATTGTTTGTTCATATGGTTGAAATAAACTAGCTACATCTGTTATAGAATTGCTCAACGGATTGTTTAAATAAAATAAACTTGATGTTAATATTGTTTCTCTCATTTTCTTGATTTGCCCAGCGGTAAAGTTAAAGTTAGCACAATCTAACGAAGGTACATTTAGAAAATCACCCACTTGCATAAAGTTATAAGGTATAATATTCTCATATAATTGTGGAGGAGTATTACAATCCATTTGGTTTTGAGAGTTAATATAATTGCAATTCACAAAATCGGTTGCCCAAAACATAGTTTCTGGTTCAGCTAAAGTGTCTTCAACATAATCTCCATGCAAGTCAGCATTATAACCAGATAACGGGTCAACAGTTAATGGTATTCTCGTTACATGTTCACATTGATATTCTCCTTCATAGTAACTATAACTACCGTCAGTATGCCATAATCCTAAAAGATGTCCCATTTCGTGACATAAAATTAGTTTTGATTTGTTTTGTTCAGTAGAAACAATATCTTCCATTCCTATATAAATAGATTGTAAATCTAGTATAGTAAAAGGTCTAAATGGTACATTATCTTGCCAAGAATTTCCAAATAGAATATTTATAGTATTGTGCATATCATTGTTACTTAAATAAAAAGAATCAAATTGCATTGGGTTGTTCATAGAATTTGTAATATCATCATTGAGTATTTGAAAATCTTTATATTTAAAAAAAATATTATACTGATTAAAAGCAGTATTTAAAGTTTTTATATAATCCATAATTTCATCATCTACAGTAAAGTTATGATTTATTATATTGTTGCCATTAGCATCATTAATTTGCCAAAATTTTATATTAAAAACATAGGGTGTTAATAAATCAACAGGTGGTGTAGTTGCTAAAGCTCTTTTTGCAATAGCTTTATTTACTTCATAATTTCTCATTTGTTCAGTAAAAACAGTTCCACAAACAAATGGATTGTTTTGTGAAAACAGTACTTGAAAGTTGTAAAATAATAATAAAGAAAAGAATAATTTTTTCATTTTATAAAATATTTAATTGGTAAATAGTTAAAAGTCGTACTGCTTTTTTAGATTAACGTGGGTTAAGTAGTAACACAATCCCACGAAAACCTTTTTTGACCTTGTCCTTTTTACGTTTAAATATTTGCTGTAAGCTGTAAGCTGTAAGCTGTAATAAATTTACGAAATACTAAAGAATTTCTATGCATTTTAACAAAATAATTGTAATAAATATAATCACAAATTATTTATATATTGAGAAAAAATCGACAAGTAACCATTTAATACGCTGAAGTGCGTATAAATTTTTCCTCATTTACTTCAACCCATCAACAGTTACATTCACATCACCATTGACTTTTATAAACGCAATAATTGCTTTATTGGTTAGTTGAATTTTTTGAAACTTGATGTCTTCAATTTTACCGTTTACAAAAACACCAGACATTGGCGAATAATTATTCAGATATTGAAGCATACTTTTTTTACCTTCATCCAAATTTGGTTTTATAGAATAACGACAACTTTCTTGAAATTTACGCAACACATATCCTTGCGCCATCCAATTGGCAGTTTTCATCAATCTACTTTTGGTATCTAGAACATAATCAAGTTTGTCAAAATATATTTCTTTTTTCTCATCATTATATTCAGGGATACCTGCTAAATATATTTTTCCATTCAAACTTCCTAGAACATCTAAAGCAATAATCATTTTGCCATCTTTGTGCCAAATAGTTACATTTTGAACCGTGATTTTTTTGTTTCCTGTTCCAAAAACTTGTCCTGCAAAATTTTTAGTCATAATTCGAGAAGCATCAACATAACTAGAAACTGCCACAATATTTGCAGTAACGTGATCGGGCATTTTAGATACTGGTTTTAAAACTATTTTGTTCTTATCAAATTTAGAAATAGGTTTTTGCCCAACTAATGTTTCCATTGTGCATTTCAAACCCATTTCGAATGAAATTGTTTCTTTTTGCAAAGTCGATTCTGTGGTATACAATTCAATAGGAATTATTCGCAACCAACTTTGAAAGGCTTCACTCATTTCGAAAGGAGTACAAATTTTGTCTAAAGCATCTAAAACATTGGGTTTAAAATCCATTGAATTTGAAATTGCTTCATCAATATTCTTTTCGATTTTAGATTTGAATAATCGCAATGCTGGATTGATTAAATAGGTAATAGGAACTGCTTTTCCCAAAACTGTTACTGATGGGCTTTCGTTCCAATCAAGGGTTTTAAATTCGGTTTTGGTAGTTAGTTTCCAATTGGTCAAATCTACGTCACTCAAGAGATTTACATTTCCATTAAAATTAAATTCTTTGGTATTGTAAAGATTAATTCCCAATTTGTTGGTTCCTATTCTGTATTTTATAAATGCTTTTAAAGGGAGAACCGTTTTAATTTTTCCGTTTTCATTTGTAAGTATGATGGGTGCCAATTTCCAGATTTTCATTTCAAGATCATCATCTTCAATATTAGTATCTTCATAGATCAAACCTGTTAAATATTTATTAGTTTGATTTTCAATATCTTTGAGTTTAATTTTTATAGGCAAACTAATGAATGAAGGTACATTATCATAAATTAATGGTGAAGCATCATCTGGTTCAGGTTTGAGTGCATCAATTTTTTGAGTGGATGAACATCCAAATAACAAGGATAATGAAAATGTGATTATAATGATTTTAATAAAATGATGCATTTGATTATTTTAGTGAGTTAGAAATGATGAAAAACATAAAAATTTAATATTGAAATTATGACTATTTAAACAATTAATTTTACAATTACAAAGCTAGTATTCCATCTGTTTTTTCAAAAATAATTACTAAACTATTTAAAATTAAAAAGCCTTTCTAATTGAAAGGCTTTTCTATTAAACTTAAATCATTATTATTGCTTGATTAGTTTCATTGTTTTTTCGCGATTATTTTCATCTGTAACTTTTACAAGGTAAACTCCTTGGTTCAAATCAGAAATATTAAATTGATATCCGCTTGATTGACTTTCAAACTTTTTAACTAATTGACCTGTAATTGAAAATATTTCTATTTGATTGACATTGGTATTTATAGTAAAAAATCTAGAAGATGGATTTGGAAATAAAACAACACTATTCATAACATCGAAAGAATCGTTTGCTAAGGTAGCTGTATAATCTCCAAAAACTTTAAATTGACCTGGTGCCAAACTAATTGGAGCTGTTGCGTTTGTAACGTTAAAAGGAGAATTATCCATAAGGTTAAACCAAGTTCCCGTTGTATAAAAATTAGGATTGATAGATTGGGTTTCTACTGAAAAGTTGGCCAACACTATTACATTTCTAATTTGATTTGAAGGTAATGAAGTATCAAAAATGTAAATTCTTTGTTTTAAATTATTACCACCATCTGGACTAATTGAATAATTTCCTTCAAAAACGGGTTGCGATTTTTTTAAATTGATTAATCGTGCCCAATCATTATAAATTTGCGCTCTTTGTGTATCGCCCAACCAATTATTTGCAAATTGTGGCTGTGGTTTTGTGTCTAATTTACAATCTCCTGCTGGAGTTCCTCCATCATAATCTGTATTTAACGTCCCATTATTACAAGAAAAAATAGAAACATTCATTCCTAATTCTGCAAAATGCCAAATCATTTTTGGGCCAGGAATTAAAAGAGATGTTGCACCAATGGCAGACATTCTTCCTAATGCATTACTCAAATTATTTAACGGAGAGGTTGTACCTGCAACTCCATAATTTATTGCTTCAAACATTATTCTTTCTTTATCGTGACTTTCTGGATACCCCATTAATCTTTTTGTGGTAAAACCGTGTGAGTCAGCACCCATTCTGGTGATACTTGCTGAACTTCCTCTAGCTAAATCTTTATAGGCTGTATACATTTCGCCCCACATCATAACGCCTTTGCTGATTCCATCAGGCTCTCCACTAATTCTCCAGTTTGCCCATTGTTGCTCTTCATTATCAGCTCCAAGATGTTCAAAAATAGTATAATGATAAGGATCTAAACTCCAAGAATAAGCAGCATATTCTTTTAGAACATCTACTCTATCTTGTTGGTAAGAATTGGTACAAGCATCACTACCCGTACAGTTTTGAGTAAATCCTTTAGTCAAATCCCAACGAAATCCATCAATTTTAAATTCTTGAATCCATTGTTTAATGACTCTTTTTACATAATATTTTGTGTAGGCAGAAGAATGATTAAAATCGTTTCCAACACCATAACTATGTGTTGATGTTACATTAAAATAAGGATTATCTGAAGCTGGACTTCCCCAACCATCTCCATCAGCATCTGACATCCACATTCTATCCATTGGATTTCTTCCAAAAGCGTGGTTAAGTGCTACGTCTAATATTACTGCTATTCCGTTTTGATGATATAAATCAATAAGTTCTTTTAATTTATCTGCTGAGCCATAAAACTTATCTAACGCCAAATGAAAAGAGGTGTTATAACCCCAACTTTCATTTCCATCAAATTCCATAACCGGCATCAATTCTATTGCATTGATTTTTAGATTTTTAAAATAATCTATTCTATCAATTAAATCTTGAAAACTACGATGAGCATCAAAATCTCTAACCAAAACTTCATATACAACAAGATCTTCTTTTTTAGGTTTTGTAAAATTAGATACTTGCCAATTATAAGGCGTTTGACCTGTTTTTAAAACCGTTACTTCTCTATCTTGACCAGTTGGATATTGTGGTAAATTTGGATAATTTGCTGCAGGAATATATGGATCATCAAAAGGAGATAATACTAAAGTTGAAAATGGATCGGCAGTTTTTACTAATTTTGGTGAATTAGTTGTTGGCGTATTGTCTACAACCCAATATTGGTAAGAATAGTTTATTCCGGAAGTTAATCCGTTTAATTCCAACCAAAATTTAGAAGTTGTTGGATCTTTTTTCATGGCATAACTAGCATCTGGTTGCCAATTATTGAAACTTCCTGCAACATAAATATAATCTTTTCCTGGTGCTGTTAACACCAATGTTGCTTTACTCGCATCATTAGGATTATAATTTATACCATCTTCTAACCCTGAAGGTATTGCTTCAGTTATAACACCTGGATCAACAATTACCGAAAACTTTTTAGTTTGTACAGAAGTACCTTGAGTAATTTCTAATTGGTAATTTTGGTTTTGTGTAATATTTGTATGTGGAAAAGTATAAAAAGAAGTATTGTTTGCAGTATTAATACTTACTCCATTTGCTTTTAAGTTATAATTTGCATTTCCGTTTGTATTTGTAGCTTGAACACTTCTACTACCACCAGACGCTATAAATGTGACACTATTTTCAGCTGGAGAAATCATTGAAGTTTGAAAAAATCCAACATTAAAAATAAAATCAGAACAAGCTGTTGGTTTTTTTAATGTTTGTGTACCTGCTGCATTTCTGAAAACCATTCCTAATCTAGTCGCATTGGCTTGTTGTGTAGCATTTAATCCAAAATAGGTACTTGGTGTTAAGGTAATGCTCCAAGTTCCATTGCCATTATTGGTCATTAAACCTACACTGTCGTCTGTTCCCCAGTTTCCAACAACTGCAAAACCAAATGCATTTGTAGAATCTCCAATTCCTGCATGCATATATACTTTTGCAGGAGCAGTTCCCATAGTGTTGCAAGTTGCACTAGCAAAAGAAACCGTAATTGTTATTGGATCAGTAACATTAAAAGTTGCTGGACTAATTGTTACTTGTGAAAAAATTACTGATGTGAAAAAGCAAAAAAATAAACTTAGTAAAATATTTTTTTTCATAGCGTTTTTTGTAAAAAAAGGGCTGTTTGATAAATCAGCCCTTTTTGTTTAAATTAATAATCTTAATTAATTTGGATTTAGAGTTAATGTATAAGTATATTTTCTAGGATTACTTACATCTAAAACTATATCATATTTTTGCTTAGTTGTATCATCTTCTCCAGGCACTTTTATATCTGTACCAGATTCTGTAAGGTTTGAAGTAGTTCCACCTAAAATAGTTACAGGTGTTGTCCCGTTTAAAGATCTGAATTTGAATTTTCTACCTTTTAACAAATCAAAGGTCAACTCCCATTTATTACTTAAAGAATTATATACCATTGGCTTGTTTACTCCAGTTGGCACCCCTTTTGCTGTTCCAAAAATACCAAAAGAGGTAATTGGTGTTATTGAGTATGACATTGCAGGCACAAGTGTAGTTGTATTATTTATAGTGCTTAAATTTGTTTTTATAAAATATTGTCCTGCAGTTGTTATAATTATACTGGTAGCAGTATTACCAACTTCTAAACTACCTGAAGTACCTCCAAATATTGTTGGTGTGTCAT
>JAYTNO010000203.1:0-2969 GCA_043748275.1 Flavobacterium sp.
TGAAAGTCGTCTTCCGATAGAAACCGAACCACGAACGGTTACATCATAATTAGGAAATTCGTCACGAGCAATTTTACTCGCCGAATAAATGGATGCACCAGCTTCTGAAACTATAAAGACTTGAACTGGTTTATCAAAAGCAATTTTTTTGATGAAAAACTCGGTTTCACGACTTGCCGTTCCGTTTCCGATGGAAATTGCTTCAATATTATAAGCGTTTACCATCGATTTTATCTTTTTCATCGCCATTGCAGTTTCATTTTGCGGCTGATGCGGATAAATGGTTTCGTTATATAATAAATCGCCTTTTTCGTCCAAACAAACTATTTTACAACCACTACGAAAACCTGGATCGATTGCTAAAATTCGTTTCTCTCCTAATGGTGGCGCAAGTAATAATTGACTTAAATTTCCAGCGAAAACGTCAATTGCTTTTATATCGGCTTTGGCTTTGGCTTCTTGTAATGTTTCGTTAGAAATTGCTGGATTTAATAATCGTTTAAAACTGTCTTCAATCGCTAATTGAACATGAGAAATAGATGGCGAATTAGCGTTTTTGATTACCAATTCATCTATTAAATCATAGGTTTCATCAATATCGGTCTCGATTTTAACTTTTATAAAACCTTCGTTTTCGGCACGCAACATGGCTAATAATCGATGTGATGGCGCTTTTGATAAAGGTTCTGCCCAATCAAAATATTGTTTAAATTTTTGAGCAGCTTCTTCTTCAGCTTTCTTTTTTACAACTTTGGCTTCAATAATTGCTTTTCTGTTGTACAATCGTCGCAAACTTTGACGAACTGCGATATTTTCGTTAATCCATTCGGCAACGATATCTCTTGCTCCTTGCAATGCTTCTTCTTCATTTGGCACATTTTTATTAATATATTGTGTTGAAAGAAAATCTACATCATCGTTTTTTTGAGCTAAAATCAAAGTTGCCAATGGTTCCAATCCGTTTTCACGAGCAATATCGGCACGCGTTTTTTTCTTCTTTTTATAAGGCAAATACAAATCTTCAATTTCTTGTAAGTCAAATGAATAAGTAATTTTCGATTTTAATTCTGGCGAAAGTTGTCCTTGTTCTTCAATAGTTTTTAAAATGCTTTCTTTACGTTTTACAATTTCATTGTATTGTTTAGAAAGTTTGGCAATATTTTCAACTTGAACTTCGTCTAAATTTCCTGTTTGGTCTTTTCTATATCGAGAAATAAATGGAATGGTGCAATCTTCTGAAAGCAATTTTAAAGTTGCTTCTATGTTTTTGTCAGCTGTATTTACTACTGATTTTATGAATTGAATTTGGTTCATTTCTTGTGTTTTTAAAAACTTGTAAATAATGCGAGATTCTTGTAAAATCTCGCGTTATTTACAAATTATACGATTTTAATAATTTATTAAAGTTTTTAGATTTAATGAAATTGTGTTTTATTTTATTCACTTGTATTTTTTCTAAAAACCCTAAACTTTCAAGATTATTCAAATCTGCTCTAGCCGTGAAGCTTGAAATACTAAATCTATTTTCAATTTCTTTACTGCTCAATACTCTGTCTGAATCTTCATTTACAGTTTTTAATATTTGTGCTTGTCTTTCATTTACATTTGGTATTTTAATAAATTTTGCTGCCTGAATTACTTCTTTTTGTTTTCTACCAATATAATCTTTCAAACCTATAAAAGCTTTTTCCATAGTTTTTAAATGGTACGTTATAAAATAAGTAACGTCGTTTTGGTCATTTTCTGTATATAAAAAAGCTTTTTCATATTGGTTTTTAGTATCCTTAATAATTGTTGATATTGTTAAATATTCGGTTAGCCAATACCCGTTTTTTAACATATACCAATAAAAAAGTGTTCTTGCCGTTCTTCCATTCCCATCAGTAAATGGATGAATCCAACCAATCATAAAATGGATAATAATTCCTTTAATTATTGGATGAATAAATGTTTTTTGTTCATTATTAAAAAATTCGCATAACTCATTAATCAACTTTTCAATTTCTTGATGTTTTGGAGGAGTATGTACAACTTCGCTATTAGAATAATTAACTACAAAAATTTCGTCATTTTCTCTAAAAACACCTTCTTCGTATTTGTTTTCTAAAGTATTATTAGAGATAAGATTATGGATGTATAATAATTTTTCAGGTGTCAAATCTTCTGTTTTATGTTGAACAACGTGTTTCATAGTAACAAAGTTGTTCATAATCATTTGTTCTGATTTATTTTTAGGTTTTAGCTCTTTTTGAATCATTTCTTTAGCTTTTTTTCGAGTAGTATTTGCGCCTTCCATTTGGCTACTCGAGATAGCTTCTTCCATAATTGAGCTAATCATAAACTTTGTTTTATCTGTCTCTGCTATGCCTACATTACTTCCAAGATTTCCACCTATGTGTAAATCAAAATAATGTAATAATCTCTGAACAAAATCTGTTGTTACAAATTGAAATAAGTTGCTTCCAAAAGATATTGTTTGAGAATTAAGTGATCGAGATAATTTTATAGCGTTCCAATATTCTTGAGGTGTTGCGATTTTTGCTTTATATTTTACTTTATCCCAATATAAATACTCGTCATTTATTTCTTTTAACTCACCTGATGCTCTGAGTTTTGTATATAAATCTATACTTTTTTCATCATACATTTTAACTGGTGGTGGAGATTCAATCATAAAATTTAATTTTTGCTAAATTAGTAAATAATGCGAGGTTTTACTAAAATCTCGCATTATTTACTAATTTTTTTCTTATTTAAAAAAGAACTACATTACAAAATCTAAATAATTTTGTTTGTTAATCACTTCAAAAATAGCTTCTGGATAAGCTTTTGCAAAAGCAGTTGGAATTTTTGCCTTTCGGTTTTCGTTCGATTTGAATTCAAATCCTTTTAAATTTCCATTTTCTTCTTCTAGCCAATCTAATTCTTGTTGATCATAAGTACGCCAAAAATAATTAGTTACCTGTTTT
>JAYTNO010000204.1:0-7986 GCA_043748275.1 Flavobacterium sp.
CCTGCTGATAATACTCAAACGGTTGGTTTTAACAATGCTATGAGAAGTAAAACATACAATAACTCACAATTTTACAGAATGAGTAATACTTCAAATCCAATTGTTAATGAAAATGCTACTAGCAGAATTTGGTTGGATATTGTTGGAACTGATGGAAAAGCCTCAAGAACTTTAATTGGTTATACAGAAGGAGCTACATTAGAAAAAGACAGAATGTATGATGCTTCAATTATTTTGGATGGTAATCAAAATATTTATTCATTAATAAATAATGAAAGAATGACCATTCAAGGAAGACCAGTGCCTTTTGTAAATTCAGATTTAATTCCAATAGGATTTCAATCAGCTGCTGTGAGTACCTATAAAATTGCTATTGCAGCAACTGATGGATTGTTTGAAGGAAATAGTCAGCCTATTTATTTAGAAGATAAATTATTAAATATCATTTCTGATTTACGTCAAGCTCCTTATGTATTTACTAGTAACGTTGGTAAATTTGATGAAAGATTTGTACTTCGTTACACTAATGCAGCTTTATCAAATGTTAATTATCAAAATGATGAAAACTCAGTAGTTGTCTTTGTTAAAGCAAATCATATAAGTATTAAATCATATGCAGAAAATATTGCAAGTTGTAAAGTATATGATGTATTAGGCAGGGAAATTTATAGTAAAGAAAATATAAAACAAAATGAATTTTCTATAAATGAAATTAGAAACAATCACCAAGCATTAATTGTTAAAACAACTCTTGTTAATGGTCAAATTGTTACAAGAAAGATAGTTTTCTAAATAGTTTTATCACATAAAAAAACCCCATTTAGTAATTTAGATGGGGTTTTTTATTTCTAATTAAATTTTATTTTCCTTTAATAGATGCTTCTAAATTTCTTTCTATTGTGTGTCCTGGTCTTGACCATTTTGGTTTTTCTCCTAAAGTAGTAAATTGAGAATCAACAGCTTCAACAGTTTCGGGTTGTGCAACTTTTACAAATGGTTTTTGAGGAATCAATCCGAGCATTTCAAACATTTTCATATCTTCATTTACATCTGGATTTGGAGTAGTAAGCAATTTGTCTCCTGCAAAAATAGAATTTGCTCCTGCAAAAAAGCACATTGCCTGACCTTCACGACTCATATTCATTCTTCCAGCAGAAAGTCTAACTTGGGTTTGTGGCATTATAATTCTAGTGGTAGCAACCATTCTTATCATTTCCCAAATCTCTATTGGTTTCTCTTCTTCAAGCGGAGTGCCTTCTACAGCAACCAAAGCATTTATAGGAACAGATTCTGGTTGTGGGCTCAATGTAGATAATGCAACAAGCATTCCTGCACGATCTTCTATAGATTCTCCCATTCCAATAATTCCACCACTACAAACAGTAACATTTGTCTTGCGAACATTTTCAATTGTTTGCAAACGGTCTTCAAAGCCACGAGTTGAAATTACTTCTTTATAATATTCTTCTGACGTGTCTAAATTATGATTGTAGGCATACAATCCAGCTTCTGCCAAACGTTGCGCTTGGTTTTCAGTAATCATTCCTAGTGTACAACAAACTTCCATATCGAGTTTATTGATAGTTCGAACCATTTCTAGAACTTGATCAAATTCTTGTCCATCTTTTACATTTCGCCAAGCTGCTCCCATACAAACTCGAGATGAACCGCTAGATTTTGCACGTAAAGCCTGAGCTTTTACTTGACTTACAGACATTAAATCATTTCCTTCAATTTCGGTATGGTATCTTGCTGCTTGTGGGCAATAACCACAATCTTCAGGACAACCACCTGTTTTTATTGAAAGTAAAGTAGAAACCTGAACCACATTTGGGTCGTGATGTTCTCTATGAATAGTTGCTGCTTCATATAGCAAATCCATCATAGGCTTATTATATATAGCAATTATTTCTTCTTTTGTCCAATTGTGTTTAGTAATGCTCATACGTTCATTTTTATGATTGCCTCAAAAGTAACAATTTCCAAATGAAGTAAAAAAAGATTCTTTATTTAAATTAATTATAAAAAAATAAAAACAACTAAGAAATTAATTTGAAGCAACATCCGTAACCTTGCCTTTCCAATACTGCATTAATGAAAAAGAAACAATAAAAGACGCTGCTATTGATTCAAAAAACAAACCAATACAATATTGTTCTACACTTAATTCCCCACCACCAAATATGAATCCTTTTGAAAGGTTTTTCAAAAAACTTTCACCGCCTTTTATATTTATATAAATATACAATGAAGAAATACTTAAAACAGCACCAATTAATGAGGTGGTAATTGCTGAACGAAAATTGGTGTTATATCCTTTTACACCTTCCTTATTATTCATTTTTATTGTTCTATTGACACCAAATATCACAAATAGAACATTAAAAATTCTTAATAAATATTGATCAGATAGCCCTAATAACTCTAAGATTAAAAAAAATATTCCTATTGATAAAAAAATAATAAATCCGTTAGTTAATTCTTTAGAGTATTTCATATTTTTATAATTTAAGATTAACAAACAATTAAAGCGGTAAAGAAATAAATTAACATTCATGTTAAAATATAATTACACATAAATAATATTTTAAAATTAGGAAAAAAATTCTTAATATTTAATATTTTTAACTTAAAAAATAAGAATTTTAACAGCAATTTATTTTTGTAAATTTATTTCAAATTATTGCTTATATATTGAACAGCAAAATTTTTATCACTTTCTATTTGATTTTTAAGTAAATCAAAGCTATCAAATTTTTGTTCTGGTCTAATGTAATAAAGTAATGAAACTTCGATTTTTTTATTATATAAATCGGAATCAAAATCTAAAAAATATACTTCAACCGATAGGTTTTTTCCTTCAACCGTTGGATTGGTTCCTATATTCATCAAACCATAATACACTTTACTTTCTATATAACTACAAACAATATAAACTCCTTTTCTAGGAATAAGTTTATAATTTTCTTCGATTTTTATATTGGCGGTAGGAAAACCTATTGTTCTACCCAATTGTTTGCCTTTTTGAACTATACCAGTCAAGAAATATGGAAATCCTAAAAATCCATTTGCTAATATAATATCACCCTGAGTTAAAGCATTTCTTATTTTGGTTGAACTTATAGAAACTTCGTCAAGTTCTTGAACCGAAATTTGCTCTACTTCAAAATCATATTTTTCTCCAAAAACTATCAAATCATCAATATTTGCAGCTCTGTTTTTGCCAAAACGATGGTCATGACCAATCACAATTTTTTTAATTTTTAATTTATCAACCAATATTTTTTTTACAAAATCTTCGGCAGAAAGTTCAGAAAATGATTTATCAAAAGGATGAATGATTAAATTATCTAGACAAGCTTTTTCTAATAATTGAGACCTTTCTTCAATAGTGTTTAATAATTGAATGTCGGATTCTGGTTGCAAAACCATTCTAGGATGAGGAAAAAAAGTAAGAATCAAACTCTCGCAATGATAAAGTTTGGCATTTGCATTGAGTTTCTGAATAATTTTTTGATGCCCTAAATGAACACCATCAAAAGTACCAATGGTTACAATTGTTTTTTTTGTAGTCTGGAATTCATCTATTGAGTTAAAAATCTTCAAAGGGGTCAAATTAAAAAAAGCAAATTTAACATAATATCCTTAAAATATTACATATCAAATTAACAATCGATTTTAAAAAATAAGAAATTTTTTAAAATTGAAAAATCTATTGAAAAATCAAATAAAATTTGTTAAATATGTAAAACTATTCATTAAAAATTAAAATATATTATTATTTTTACAAGCTATTATAACTATTTTTAAAATGAAAAAATTATTACTTTTTATTGCAATCCTTGTTTTTACTAGTGGAAACAGCTTTGCGCAAAAAAATATTGCCTGGACAAAAGTCGCATCAAGCAGTATTCAACAATCAGAACTTTTAAGAACTACTTCTTATTCTGATAATCAACAATTGTATAAATTGAATTTGAATCAGTTTAAACAATCATTAACAAATGCTAAAGACAAATTTTCTGGATTACCAGGAGTTGTTGTAGAGTTTCCAAATGTTAGCGGAGAAATGGAACAATTTCTAGTTTGGGAAAATTCAAATTTTGCTCCAGAATTACAAGCAAGATTTCCAGATATTAGATCTTTTATTGGAAAAAGCGTTGCGGATAAAAAAGCAACTATTAATTTTAGTTTTTCTCCAAATGGTATTCAAACTATCACTTTTAGAGCCGATAATGGAACAGAATTTATCGAACCTTATACCAAAGATAATTCTGTATATGTGTTTTTTGATTCAAGAACTAGAACAACTGCAAGATTACCTTTTAGTTGTAGAACTGTAGACAGAGCTTTAAATCAAGATCTTTTGAATGATTCAGATATTGCAAATCGTTCAAACAATCAATCTTATAAAACAATGCGTTTGGCTCTATCTTGTACAGGAGAATATGGCGCTTATTTTGGAGGAACTGTTTCAGGAGCTTTGGCGGCTATGAATGCATCTATGACTAGGGTTAATGGTGTTTTTGAAAAAGATATGGCATTGCACTTAAATTTAATACCAAACAACAACTTAGTAGTTTACACTAGTGGAAGCTCTGATCCTTATTCTGCAGCAGCTGCAGGTTCTGGTGGTGCTTGGAATGCAGAATTGCAAACAAATTTAACAAATGTTATTGGTAGTGCAAATTATGACATTGGTCACTTATTTGGTGCTTCTGGTGGTGGTGGAAATGCAGGTTGTATTGGTTGTGTTTGTGTAGATCCAGTAAATGCAGGAGATACATTAAAAGGAAGTGGTTTCACTTCTCCATCTGATAATATTCCTCAAGGAGATACTTTTGATATTGATTATGTGGTGCACGAAATGGGACATCAATTAGGATCTAATCACAGTTTCTCATATGCAACAGAAGGTTCAGGTGTAAATGTTGAGCCAGGAAGCGGATCAACTATTATGGGTTATGCAGGAATTACAAGTTATGATGTTCAAGCACATTCTGATGCTTATTTTACTTATAAAAACATTTTGCAAATGCAGAATAATTTGGCAACAAAAACCTGTCCAGTAAGTACGCCAATTGCAAATACACCTCCAGTAGTAAATGCAGGTGCAGATTTTACCGTGCCAAAAGGAACTGCTTTTGTTTTAAGAGGAATTGCTTCTGATGCAAATGGCGACACCATGACTTATTGTTGGGAACAAAATAATAGCGCTGGTTCTACTTCTAGCGGTGCAAATAGTGTAGCTTCTCCAACAAAAACAACAGGTCCAAACTATAGATCTTTCACTCCATCTGCTTCACCAGACAGATATATGCCAGCTTATTCAAGTGTTTTAGCAGGTACTTTAAGTACCATGTGGGAATCTATAAATACTACCGCAAGAACTTCAAAATATTCTTTTACAGCAAGAGATAATAATATAACAGGAGCACAAACCAATACTGACGAAATTACAGTAACTACAAGTGCAACAGTTGGACCATTTAGTTTTGGAACAATTTCAGGAAGAAATGTAAATGACATTATTACTTGGGCTGCAGGAGATTCAAAAACAATTAATTGGAATGTAAATGGAACAAATACTTTACCTGGCGCAGCAAATGTAAACATCAAATTTTCAATTGATGGCGGAGCTACTTTTCCTTATATATTAGCATCTGATACACCAAATGACGGAACTGAAACAATTATTGTTCCAGAAACACCAGCTTCTTTAAACTGTAGATTATTAATAGAACCAACACAAAATGTTTTCTTTGCTGTGAATTCTCCTACCTTGTTTTATGTAGGATATCAAGTAGTCCCAACCTGTACAACCTATACTTATAACACACCATTTGCTTTAAACGACGGAAGTAATAGTTATACAGTTAAACAAATAAATGTGCCTACAAGTCGTGTTATTAGCGATGTAAATATTACAGTAAACGCAACACATCCTAATCTTCAAAATTTAATAATAACGGCAATCAGACCTGGAGGTTCTTTGTCAAATATTTATAGTCAACAATGTACAGGAAGTGCAGATATGAATATTACATTTGATGCTCAAGGTTCAGCTATAACATGTGCAAGTCCAACAACTGGAACTTTTATTCCTCCAACAGGTTTTAATCTAGATACCTTTAATGGATTTAATCAACAAGGGAATTGGCAGTTTGGTTTTAAAGATGTAGTTGCAGGAAATGCAGGAACTATTAATTCAATTACATTACAAATATGTTATAATGACTTAGTGCCTTTAGCAACAAAAAGCTATGAATTTGAAAATTTTGCTTTATATCCAAATCCAAATTCAGGTAATTTCACTGTTCAATTTGATTCAAAATCAAATAACAAAATCAATATTAAAGTTCACGATATAAGTGGAAGATTAATTTTTGACAAACAATTTGCAAATTCAGGAATTTTTAATCAAAACTTACAATTAGACAATCCTAAATCAGGAATTTATTTGGTTTCAATTTCTGATGGTGAGAAAAATATCGTTAGAAGAATTGTAATTCAATAGATTAAAAAAAATTTAAACAAAAAAAGCGCTCAATTTGGGCGCTTTTTTTGTTTAAAATAATTATATTTGAATGACTATTTAACTAATTTATATTTTTATGAAAAAAAATACTTTCATTATTGTAATGATTTTTGTTTTCGGAATTTCTTTTGGGCAAAATGCTTTATGGAGAAAAATTGAAAACGTAGCTTCATCTACTGAAAAATTACCGAGAGATTCAAGTCCTAAAGAATTTCTATTGTACTCGTTAAATTTAAATGTTTTAAAATCTGAATTGCAAAATGCACCATCTAGATTAGATCAAAGTGTAGCATCAAACATAATTGTTTCTTTCCCAAATCCAGAAGGAGAAATTCTAAATTACAGAATCTACGATGCGTCTGCCATGCATCCAGAATTAGAAGCAAAATATCCTGGAATAAAATCCTATGTTGGAAAAGGAATCGAAGATCCAACAGCCACTATACGATTTAGTGTGACTCTTTTTGGTTTACACACCATGACATTTTCGGGTGTAAATGAAACATCTTATATAGATCCTTATACTAAAGATTTGCAAAACTATATTGTTTATAACAAATCGCAACTTACAACAACAAAAGCACATATTTGCGGAGTAAAAGATAGCGAGTTAAATGTTGCAGAACTTCTAGAAGATTTGTCTTTGATGCGTTCTAGCAATAGTTTTTTCAAAACCTATCGTTTGGCAATGGCTTGTACTATTGAGTATGCAGCTTATCATGTAAATGCAGCTGGATTAAATGGCGGTACATTAGCCCAGAAAAAAGCAGCGGTACTTTCTGCAATGGTTGTAACTATGACTAGAGTAAATGGTGTTTACGAAAGAGACTTGGCATTGACCATGCAACTGATTCCTAATAATGATGCAATCATTAATATTACATCTGACACATTAGATAACAATAATACAGGCGGTAATGCCTTGTTAAATCAAATCCAAGCTTATATTGATGGTATAATTGGTGTAACAAATTATGATATTGGTCACGTTGTAAGTACTGGTGGTGGTGGAGTTGCATCTTTACAATCGCCTTGTTCTGGTATTAAAGCACAAGGTGTAACAGGATTAGACGCACCAGTTGGAGACAATTATGATATCGATTTTGTTGCTCACGAAATGGGACATCAATGGGGAGGATCACATACTTTTAATAGTATTGCGAGTAATTGTGGTGGAACACCTCCTAACAGAAGCGCTTCATCTGCCTACGAACCAGGAAGTGGAACAACCATTATGGCATATGCAGGAATTTGTTCGCCAGAAGATGTACAACCACATTCTGATGCTTATATGCATGCTAGAAGTTTAATACAAATGATGGCTTTTATAAATGCTGGAGGAAATTGCGGGGTTGTAGTTGCCAATAATAATACGCCACCAGTTTTAAATGCAGGTGGAAATAACACCATTCCTGCAGGAACACCTTTTAAATTAACAGCTTCTGCAA
>JAYTNO010000205.1:0-7954 GCA_043748275.1 Flavobacterium sp.
GCCACTCACGAAGCACATGGTGCAACAGCAGAACACGATACGAAAGCGAAAGCTGAACATCAAGAACATGTAGAACATGTTTTACATCAGTTGCAAAACAAACCATGGGCAGCGTTATATGTTGCTTGTATTTTCTTTATGTTAATTTCATTAGGAGTTTTAGCTTTTTATGGTATTCAACAAGTGGCACAAGCAGGCTGGTCTCCAGTATTATTTAGAGTAATGCAAGGAATAACGGCTTATTTGCCTGTTGGATCCGTTATCTTTTTTATATTATTAGTGCTTTGCGGATTACATTTCAATCATTTATTTGTTTGGATGGATAAAGATGTTGTGGCTCATGATAAACTATTACAAGGTAAAACAGGCTATTTAAATTTCCCTTTTTGGATTATAAGAGCAGCAGTATTTTTAACAGGTTGGAATATCTACAGATATTTTTCAAGAAAAAATTGCTTGGCTCAAGATGAGTCTAATGATAATAGCAATTACAAAAAGAACTTTAATATTTCAGCAATGTTTTTGGTTTTCTTTATCGTAACCGAATCTATTATGTCTTGGGATTGGATTATGTCAGTTGACCCACATTGGTTTAGTACGTTATTTGGTTGGTATGTATTTGCAAGTTTCTTTGTGAGTGGTATTACTACCATTTGTATGGTTACTTTATACTTAAAATCAAAAGGCTATTTAGAAAACGTAAATTCAAGTCACATTCACGATTTAGCTAAATTCATGTTTGGTATCAGTGTATTCTGGACCTACTTATGGTTCTCACAATTTATGTTGATTTGGTATGCTAACATTCCAGAAGAGGTAACTTACTTCGTAACAAGAATTGAAGTTTATAACCTTCCTTTCTTCGGAGCTGTGGTTATGAATTTTGTATTCCCAATTCTAATCTTAATCAATACGGATTTCAAAAGAGTTACCTGGATACTGGTTATGGCCGGAACGGTTATTCTATTAGGTCATTATGTTGATTTTTTCAATATGATTATGCCGGCAACAGTTGGAGACAGATGGTTTATTGGAATTTCAGAAATTGCATCGGTATTTTTCTTCCTTGGATTATTCATTTTTGTTGTATTCACAGCTTTAACAAAAGCGCCGTTAGTTCCAAAAAGAAATCCATTTATTGAAGAAAGTAAACATTTTCATTATTAATATTTAAAAAACAAAAACAGATGACAAGTTTGTTGGTAATTATAGTTTTAGTTTTATTAGCAATTGCTTTATGGCAGTTAACAAAAATATTTGATTTAACTCAAGTAGGTGCTAATACAAATAATTCGCAAGTAGCTAATGATGATGATAATAAACTACAAGGGTATTTAATGTTTGGATTCCTAGCATTTATTTACATCTTTACTGTTTATGGATTGATTAAATGGGGTGGATTAGTATTACATACTCCAGCATCAGCACATGGTGCAGAAGTTGATAATTTAATGAACATTACATGGGTATTGATTTTTGTTGTTCAAACCATTACTCAAGGATTATTATATTATTTCTCATTTAAATATAGTGGTAAAAAAGACCAGAAAGCGCTTTACTTTGCTGATAATAATAGACTAGAGTTTATATGGAGTGTTATTCCTGCAATCGTATTAGCAGGTTTAATCCTTTATGGATTATATGCTTGGACAAATATTATGTTTATAGATGAAGATGAAAATACAGTCGATATCGAATTGTATGCTCAACAATTCAATTGGACAGCTCGTTATTCAGGTGAAGATAATATTTTAGGAAAAGCAAATGTTAGATATATTGAAGGTGTAAATACTCTAGGAGTTGATTTAGCTGATCAATATGCTCAAGATGATAAAGTAGTGAAAGAATTGCATTTACCTTTAGGAAAAAAAATACATTTTAAGATTCGTTCTCAAGATGTTTTGCATTCTGCCTATATGCCTCATTTTAGAGCTCAGATGAATTGTGTGCCTGGAATGGTTACAGAATTTGCATTTACTCCTATTTATACCACACAGCAAATGCGTGATATGGAATTTATGCAAGAAAAAGTAGCAAACATCAACGCTATTAGAGCAGAAAAAAGTATTGAACTAGTAGCAAAAGGGCAACCAGCTTTAGATCCTTATACATTTGATTACTTACTTTTATGTAATAAAATTTGTGGTGCATCTCATTACAATATGCAAATGAAAATTATTGTAGATTCTCCAGCCGACTATAAAAAATGGTTAGCAGAACAACCTACTTTAATTGAACAAGTAAAAGTTGCTAATACTCCTGCGCCAAGTCCAGAAGCTTCTGTTAAAAAAGAAGATTCATCAATGATGGCAAAAGAAACAAAAGTAATTGCTCAAGTTGCAGTAAAATAATTTAGAAAATTTAAAGTAAACAAGATATGTCAGCAGAAGCTCACGATCACGGACACGCAAACGGTCACGACGAACACGAACACCACCACAAAGACACCTTTATTACTAAATATATTTTTAGTATTGACCATAAAATGATTGCAAGACAATACCTTATTACAGGTATTATTATGGGAGTTATTGGTGTTTTTATTTCTTTACTTTTTAGGTTACAATTAGCATGGCCAGAAGAATCATTTAAAGTGTTTAAAATTTTTCTTGGAGAATCTTATGCGCCAGATGGAGTTTTAGCAAATGACAGATATTTAGCATTAGTTACGATACACGGTACCATAATGGTTTTCTTTGTATTAACTGCTGCACTGAGTGGTACCTTTAGTAATTTATTGATTCCACTTCAAATTGGTGCACGTGATATGGCATCAGGATTCCTAAACATGGTTTCCTATTGGTTATTCTTTTTATCAAGTGTTATAATGGTATCTTCATTGTTTGTTGAATCAGGTCCAGCATCTGCAGGATGGACAATTTATCCTCCTTTGAGTGCATTGCCACAAGCAATATCAGGTTCTGGAACAGGTATGACATTATGGTTAGTTTCTATGGCCGTTTTTATAGCCTCATCTCTTATGGGATCTTTAAATTATATCGTAACTGTTATTAATTTAAGAACGAAAGGGATGTCTATGAAAAGATTACCACTTACGATTTGGGCATTTTTTGTTACAGCTATTATTGGAGTTATATCATTTCCAGTATTATTATCTGCTGCATTATTATTGATAATGGATAGAAGTTTTGGAACTTCTTTCTTCCTTTCTGATATTTATATTGCTGGAGAAGTTTTGCATTATCAAGGTGGATCACCAGTTCTTTTTGAACACTTGTTTTGGTTTTTAGGTCACCCAGAAGTTTATATCATTTTGTTGCCAGCTCTAGGAATTACTTCCGAAGTTATTGCAACTAATTCTCGTAAACCAATTTTTGGTTACAGAGCAATGATTATGTCTATTATTGCAATTGCATTTTTATCTACAATTGTTTGGGGTCACCATATGTTTATGTCAGGTATGAATCCTTTCTTAGGTTCTGTATTTACATTTACAACATTATTAATTGCCATACCTTCTGCAGTAAAAGCATTTAATTATATCACTACATTATGGAAAGGTAATTTGCAATTAAATCCTGCAATGTTATTTTCAATCGGATTAGTTTCTACTTTTATTACAGGTGGATTAACAGGAATTATTCTTGGAGATAGTACACTAGATATTAACGTACACGATACTTACTTTGTTGTAGCTCACTTTCACTTAGTAATGGGTATTTCTGCATTGTATGGTATGTTTGCAGGTATTTATCATTGGTATCCTAAAATGTTCCGTAGAATGATGAATAAAAACCTAGGTTATGTACACTTCTGGGTAACAGCAATATGTGCTTATGGTGTATTTTTCCCAATGCACTTTATAGGATTAGCAGGTTTACCTAGACGTTATTACACCAATACAAATTTCCCTTTGTTTGATGATTTACAAAATGTAAATGTTATAATTACTATTTTCGCTCTTGTAGGTGGTGCATTTCAATTGGTATTCTTATACAATTTCTTCAGTAGTATTTTCTACGGAAAAAGAACAGTACAAAATCCTTGGAAATCTAACACATTAGAGTGGACTGCTCCAATCGAACATATTCACGGTAACTGGCCAGGAGAAATTCCTCACGTACACAGATGGCCATATGATTATAGCAAACCAGGACACGATGATGATTTTGTTCCTCAAAATGTTCCGATGAAAGAAGGTGAAGAGCAATTGCATCACTAGAAAATTATAAATTATTAAAATGCCTTTCTTAATCGAAAGGCATTTTTTATTTCAGGCAAACATTTTCATTATATTTGTAAAATGAATCAAAATTTAGACCCAACAAATTCCAATTTTAATCCTGAAGAACTTGATCTTGAAAAAAAGTTAAGACCATTAGCCTTTGATGATTTTGCAGGTCAAGACCAAATCTTAGAAAATCTAAAAGTTTTTGTTGAAGCTGCCAATCAGCGTAATGAAGCTTTAGACCATACTCTTTTTCATGGGCCACCAGGATTAGGAAAAACCACTTTAGCCAACATACTTGCTAACGAATTGGGAGTTGGAATCAAAATCACCTCAGGACCAGTTTTAGACAAACCAGGAGATTTAGCAGGATTGTTGACCAATCTTGAAGAAAGAGATGTGCTCTTTATAGATGAGATTCATCGTTTAAGCCCTATAGTAGAAGAATATCTCTATTCTGCTATGGAAGACTTTAAAATAGATATAATGATTGAATCTGGGCCAAATGCCAGAACCGTGCAAATCAATCTTAATCCATTTACTTTAGTTGGCGCCACAACACGTTCTGGATTACTAACAGCTCCAATGCGAGCAAGATTTGGAATTCAAAGCCGATTACAATATTACACCACAGAACTACTCACAACTATTGTACAAAGAAGTTCCTCAATCATAAAAATGCCCATAACTATGGAAGCAGCTATAGAAATAGCAGGTAGAAGTAGAGGCACACCAAGAATAGCCAATTCGCTATTACGCAGAGTTCGTGATTTTGCACAAATAAAAGGCAACGGAAAAATTGATATCGAAATAGCAAGATATTCCCTAAAAGCCTTGAATGTTGACGCACATGGTCTTGATGAAATGGACAATAAAATACTCACAACCATCATAGACAAATTCAAAGGTGGTCCAGTAGGACTTTCTACATTAGCAACAGCGGTGTCAGAAAGCAGCGAAACCATCGAAGAAGTCTACGAACCTTTCCTCATACAAGAAGGATTTATCATGCGCACGCCAAGAGGAAGAGAAGTTACCGAGAAAGCATATAAACATTTAGGAAAAATAAAAACCAACATACAAGGAGGTCTTTTTTAGGGCATTCCCTTCGGTCGGGCTTTCCGCTACAATCTTTAAGTTGCGAGCTTGCTACGCAAGCTCGCAACTTAAAGGATTTCCGCTTCAATCCCTAATGCAAATGAGCAACAAAGAAAAATATACCCAACTCATCAAAACCGAAGCAAAGCGACTAGGTTTTTTGTCCTGTGGTATATCTAAATCGGGATTTCTAGAAACCGAAGCACCACGATTAGAAAATTGGTTAAACCAAAACCAACATGGTCAGATGCTTTATATGGAAAACCATTTCGATAAACGATTAAACCCAAATCTATTAGTTGCTGATGCTAAAAGTGTTATCTCATTATTGCTCAACTACTATCCAACCGAAAAACAAAATCCAGAAAGTTATCAAATATCAAAATATGCCTACGGACAAGATTATCATTTTGTCATCAAAGAAAAACTAAAAGAACTTCTGTATACCATACAAAACGAAATTGGTGAAGTTTCTGGCAGAGCTTTTGTAGATTCAGCACCAGTTCTTGACAAAGCTTGGGCTGCCAAAAGCGGTTTGGGTTGGATAGGAAAAAACAGCAATCTAATTACCAAATCAGTGGGTTCTTTTTATTTTATTGCTGAACTCATTATCGATTTAGAATTAAACTATGATGCTCCCACGACAGACCATTGTGGTTCGTGTACGGCTTGTATAGATGCTTGTCCTACAGAAGCAATAGTTTCTCCTTATGTTGTAGATGGTAGCAAATGTATTTCCTATTTTACCATAGAACTCAAAGAAACTATTCCGCAAGAAATGAAAGGTAAGTTCAACGATTGGGCTTTTGGTTGTGATATTTGTCAAGATGTTTGCCCTTGGAATAAATTTTCAAAACCTCACAACGAACCCTTATTTAATGCCAATCCAGAATTATTATCCTTTTCCAAAAAAGATTGGGAAGAGATTACAGCAGAAACATTTACGCAAGTTTTTAAAAATTCAGCAGTAAAAAGAACAAAAATAGAGGGTTTTAAAAGAAATATTAATTTTTTAAAATAAATGAAAGGTATAAAACAAATAGTCTTCCTACTAACTATTTTGTTAAATTCAAAAATGGTTTCGCAACCTTTTGTAGACCTTGCTTCATTTAATATTCAAAGTTCGAAAGCTGCGTATAAATCAAATTCGAGTTGGGAAAACAAAACCCTAAACTATACTATAAATTTATTTTATCCCAAAGAATTAAAAAACAAAGATGTGCTTTTATTTCGGATGAATGCTGAAAAAATACAATCTGAAATTTACATTCCGGATACTAAAACTACTACTACTTCTATAGTTTCAAGTGTTACCTTAGCCATAGGCTATCAATGGATTTCAGAATCAAAGAAATGGAAAACCACTTTTTTGGCAATTCCCAAAATAGCATCCGATTTTAAAGAACCAATAAGTAAAAATGATTGGCAATACGGAGTGTTTTTTTTGGAAAATTATACTATAAACAAAAAACTAAAACTAAAAACAGGATTGTATTATAACAAAGAAGCTTTCGGTAATTTTTTTGTACCCCTTCTTGGTCTTGATTGGAAAGCCAATGATAGACTGAATTTATACGGAACATTGCCCGGAAATTATCAAATAGAATATGCACTCGCAAAAGATAATTGCTTTACCGGATTGAGTTTTAAAACCTTTACTCGTTCGTTTCAACTATCATCACAACAAAAAAGCAATTATGTGCGTTATGACGAAATGTTGCTCAAAGCATTTATTGAAAAATATGTCTATAAAAAATTTTTGTTATTTGCAGAAGTTGGGTATTCGTTTGGAAAATCTCCCTTGCAATACACCTCAGAAACCAATGAATTAAATACGACAAACCCAGTTTATACCAGATTAAAAAATTATCCTTTTTTTAATGTAGGTTTGGCCTATCGAGTACGATTGGATTCTGATAAAAATAAGTAAGCAGAAATAAAATGAGGTAATTTTGAGGGTTTGTTGTTTCGTTGTTTTTTATTCTATACTATTTTGAATTTTACAATTGACATTTAGGTTGCAAGAATTACAAAGTAGGACAGCAGTTTTATAAGTAAGGATGCTAGAATTACAAATCAGGATGCTAAAAGTATTCGAAAGGATGCAAGAACTACAAAACAGGATAGCAGTTTTATAAGTAAGGATGCGAGAACTACAAAATAGGATGGCAGTTTTATAAGTAAGGATGCAAGAACTACAAATAAGGACGCTAGAACTACCAAGTAGGATGCAAGAATTATAAAAAAGGAAAGGAGTTGTAATCTATTGGATTGCAACTCCTTTTTTGATGATGATTAAACCCTAGATTATGTTCTTGAAAATTTGAGACTGCTTACTTGTTTGTATTGTGGGCTTGTTGCTCCAAAAATAGATTTTACATATTTTTTGACATCGAATGCCGTATCTAATAACCCTGTGTTTGGGGCGTAGAGCAAATTGTCTCTGTCAATTCTAGCATTACTATACGCCGTGTATTTGGCAATTACTTCTGTATTTAATGTTTGTAATTGAGCTAGTGTGGTGTTTAAATTTGCTGTTTTTAACTCTGCTTCATTTGGTGCATATAAGGGTTCGGTACTGACTAGATTGATTAGTTTATCGAAACTATCCATCAACCTATCATAGCTTTGTTGTGAGGTAGAAATTGTTTTAGCACTTTCTTCTGT
>JAYTNO010000206.1:0-7949 GCA_043748275.1 Flavobacterium sp.
CAATTTCTCGCGATTTGCATGACAATATTGGTGCCCAACTCACTTTTATTATTTCCTCTGTAGATAATGTCAAATACGGTTTTGATATCCAAAACGAAAAACTCAATAACAAACTTACAAACATTAGTAGTTTTGCCAAAGACACAATTGTAGAGCTACGAGATACTATTTGGGCAATGAATACCAATGAAATAACCTATGAAGATTTAGAATCTAGAATTAATAATTTTATCGAAAAAGCCAAAGAAGTCAAACAAGATATAAGTTTTTCATTTGCAATTGATGAGGCATTAAAAAATCAAAAACTAAACTCTATTGAAGGTATGAATGTCTACAGAACCATTCAAGAAGCAGTCAATAATTCTTTGAAATATGCCAATGCGAATGTAATTTCTATCAATGCCAAAAAAATTGATAACAAGACCAAAATCACTATATCAGATAATGGAATAGGATTCAATATTGATGAAATTCAAAAAGGGAATGGACTCAATAATATGAAAAAACGAATTGAGGAAATAGAAGGTAAATTTGATATTTTCTCCTCAATTGATGGAACAAAAATTGAAGTGATTATTTAAAAAAAATACGAAAATTGTCGTAGGTATTTTTGTAAAATTCCAATTATCTTTAAACCATCAAATATATATAAGATGATAAAAATTGCTATAGTCGACGACAATTCATTTTTAATAAAAGCAACTCAAGAAAAATTATCTTTTTTTGATGATTTTGAGATTAAATTTACTGCTTTTGATGGCAAAAACACCATCGAAAAACTAGACAAAAATCACAATGTTGATTTGATTTTAATGGATATAGAAATGCCCGTAATGAATGGTATAGAAGCAACTCAAATTATTAAAAATAAATTTCCTCAAATAAAAATCATAATGCTTACTATTTTTGATAATGATGAAAATATTTTTAATGCTATAAAAGCAGGTGCTGATGGTTATCTACTAAAAGAAGTGAATCCCAAAGATTTGCATCAAGGAATTTTAGATACCTTAAATGGTGGTGCAACAATGACTCCTTCAATAGCATTAAAAACACTTAAGTTATTTAGAAATCCTATTGATTTTCAATCAAATCAAAACAAAGAAGAAATAAACTTAACCACTCGTGAAGTTGAAGTGCTGGAACAATTGAGCAAAGGATTAAAATATGATGCTATCGCAGAGAATTTATATTTATCAACAGGAACCATTCGTAAACATGTTGAAAATATTTATGCAAAACTTCAGGTGCATAATAAACTAGAAGCGATTCAGAAAGCAAAAAACAACAATTTGATATAAGTTTTATATCTTCGTTGCAAATTGTTAGAATCTTTTAAAATGCAACAAAATACTTTAAAACCAGGAGTTTTCGGGACAATTATCGAAATTAGAAAATGGGTAATGTTACTCCTTGTAGCACTAGTACTTTTTTTTGGTTACAAATATTTTTCTACCAAAAGTGAAACGTCTACAATAGAATATGATACCGCATTAATACAAGAACAAATCAAAAATGTCGGTAAATTGGTCGTTACCGAAGGACATTTTTCGCAAGTCTTGACCTATAAGGATCAAAACAAATATTTGGGTGATTTGATTTCTTTTGACAAAAAAGCATTAGTGGTCATCAATGCTGATGTAACGGTTAGTTTCGATTTAAGCAAGGTAAAATATGATATTGATGCGCCAAACAAAACAGTGACTATTACTAATATTCCTCAAGAAGAAATAAAAATTAGTCCTGATATTAAATATTATAATGTTGACCAAAGTACGTTCAACGAATTTACAGGTGAAGATTATAATAAAATCAACAAAATTGCCAAAGAAAATTTAGCAAAAAAAATCGAAAAATCTACACTAAAATCAAATGCCCAAAACCGTTTGGTAAGCGAATTGTCAAAAATATTGATTGTCACCAACTCTATGGGTTGGAAATTGCAATACGATGGTCAATTTGTAGAAAATAATAAAGAGTTTCAGCAAAAAATCGTCAATTAAATTTTATTTTCTAAACTGCTCCAGCTACCACCATTCATAGCTTCAATGCCATTTTTTTTCAAAATAGAGGTTGCTTGAGCACTTCTCATTCCGCTGGCACAACAAGCAATAACTGGTTTGTTTAATTTTTTTATTTCTTCAATTTTAGACGAAATCGTATTCAAAGGAATGTTTTTTGAACCTTTTATATGACCTCCAGAAAATTCACCTGGGCTTCTCACATCAATTATAACAGCACCTTTGTCCATAAAATCCTTGGCACTTTCTGATTTACCACCAAAACCAAACATACTTAATAATCCCATAATTTTTATTTTTTTTAATAAATTGTTTTCAAAATCTGATTACAAAATTACTACAATCCAAATCACAATTCAGTAACAAAAGTTACCCAATTCAAAAATATCTTTATATTTGAAATCGTATGAAGATTACCGATAGAAAAACCGAAATTATAAACGTAGCCGCAAAACTTTTTAAAGAAAAAGGATACAGTGCTGTGACCATGCGAGATATTGCTCAAGCTATGGATATCAAAGCAGCGAGTTTGTACAATCATATTAAATCCAAGCAAGAAATTCTCGTTTTAATTATTATTAATATTGCCGAAGAATTTACTTCGGTAATCAATTCTATTGTCAATTCTGATGACGCAACCATTCAAAAAATTGAAAAAGTAATCCAACTTCATATCGATATTACCCTACGTAATGCCGATGCTTTGGCTTGTTTAAATAACGATTGGATGCATTTAACAGATGAAGATTTATCCTATTTCATCAAAATGAGAGAAGATTATGAGGAGAATTTTCGCACGATTATTAAAAAAGGTATTCTTGATGGTAATATAAAAAACATAAATCTCGAAGTAATCATTTTTTCAACACTTTCAACTTTGCGAACACTTTATCTTTGGTACGGAAAGAAAAAAAGTCCCAATCCTTCAGTTTTAAAATCAAATATGATAGAGGTTTTACTAAACGGAATAGTAGCGCTTTAAAATACTGATAATCAACAGTTGTTAATTTTTCAAACGTTGTAGTAACTATTTAATAATATTTACTTAAATTTGCATAGTAAACTAACAAGCGTTAGTTTTGATAAAAGAAATTTTTTATGGCTCGTTTTCATAACATCAAAGTTGCTGATATTTATAAAGAAACCAAAGATTGTTCGGTACTTTCTTTTGATATTCCAGAAGAATTAAAATCAGAATTTCAATACAAACAAGGACAGCATCTAACTTTAAAAACTACGATTGATGGTGAAGAAGTGCGACGTTCATATTCATTATGCTCTAGTCCGATTGAAAATAAATGGAAAGTTGCCGTCAAAAAAATCAACGGTGGCTTATTTTCAACATTTGTAAATGATATTTTGAAAAAAGGAGATACAATTGAATTAATGGCGCCAAACGGAATTTTCAACACCGAAGTAAATCCTACTCAAGCCAAAAATTATATTTTCTTCGCTGCCGGAAGTGGTATTACACCAATACTTTCTATTTTAAAAACACATTTAGCATCTGAACAAAAAAGCACATTTAAACTTTTTTATTTAAATCGAACTGTAAAATCAATTATCTTTAAGGAGGAAATTGAACAACTTAAAAATGTATATTTTGATAGACTCGAAATTTTCCATTTTTTAACAAAAGAACATAGAAGTATAGAACTACTAAATGGTCGATTTACAGCAGATAAAATTCAAGTTCTTGCCAAAAATATTATCGATATTCCAACAACCGACGAATGTTTTATTTGCGGACCAGAACAAATGATTTTCCTTATTCGTGATGAATTAGTAAAAGCAGGATTATCCAAAGAAAAAATACATTTCGAACTTTTCACAACCGGAAATTCCGATGAAGACAAAGCAAGAATAAATAAAATTTTAGAACATAAAATTGAAGGAACCGAAGTAACCATTATTGATGGCGGAAAAGAATTCCATTTCACAATGGACGACGATTTCGACAATATACTCGATGGCGCATTAGCAGCAGGAGCCGATTTGCCATTTGCCTGCAAAGGCGGAGTTTGTAGTACTTGTCGTTGCAAAATAATTTCTGGAACTGTCGAAATGAAAGTCAATTACGCACTCGACGAAACCGAAGTTGCAAAAGGATTAATATTAAGTTGCCAAGCAGTTCCAACATCGCAAAATGTGGTGGTTGAGTTTGGTGTATAAAATAATTAGAAGCAAATGGCTTGGGCATTTTCAACCAACCATTTCCCTGCTTTTCGTTGCAATCTTTGCTTTTTTAAAGAAAAAAAGCAAAGGATTTCCACTTCAATCAGGGCTAAAAAATAAATGTATTGAATTAAAATAGTAATAACAAAAGTTCAAATATCCAATGTCAGTAAGACTTTCGATTTTTGACTTTCAATTTTTAAGACTAAAAAATATGTCAGAATTAGAAGTAAAAAATTTAGAAGACATTTTCGATGCGCGAATTGCTCGAGATGAAAAAATTGAGCCAAAAGATTGGATGCCGGAGAAATACCGCCAAACACACATTCGTCAAATATCACAACACGCACATTCCGAAATCGTTGGAATGTTACCTGAAGGAAATTGGATTACTCGTGCACCATCATTACGAAGAAAAGTAGCATTATTAGCAAAAATTCAAGACGAAGCAGGTCACGGATTGTATTTATATTCAGCGTGCGAAACTTTAGGGATTTCTCGAGAAGAATTATACGATCAACTGCATTCCGGAAAAGCAAAATATTCAAGTATTTTCAATTACCCAACCCTAACTTGGGCAGATATGGGAGCAATTGGTTGGTTGGTAGATGGTGCAGCCATTATCAATCAAGTACCTTTAACAGCAACATCATTCGGACCTTATGCTCGTGCTATGGTTCGTGTTTGCAAGGAAGAAAGTTTTCATCAACGTCAAGGTTTTCAAATTATGATGACTTTGGCAGAAGGAACTCCAGAACAAAAAGAAATGGCACAAGATGCATTGAACCGTTGGTGGTTTCCATCCTTAATGATGTTAGGACCAACAGATGCAGCTTCAGTTCACACAGAACAATCAATGAAATGGAAATTGAAACGCAAAACCAACGACGAATTGCGTCAGCAGTTTGTAGATCAAACCGTTCCTCAAGCAAAAATGATTGGACTTACAATTCCTGACCCATCTTTAAAATGGAATGATGAAACCAAACATTATGATTTTGGCGAATTAGATTGGGACGAATTTTGGCAAGTTGTAAAAGGCCACGGACCTTGTAATAAAGAACGAATTGCAGCTCGTGTAAATGCTTGGGAAAACGGAAAATGGGTTCGTGATGCTGCAATGGCTTACGCCGAAAAACAAGCAAACAAACAAGTAAAACAAGCAATATAATCTATTACGAATTATCTATTACGAATTATTTTAATGCTAAAATTTTCTAATTCATAATTCATAATTTAAAATTCATAATTATGAAAAACTGGCCACTTTGGGAAGTATTTATAAGAAGTAAAAACGGATTAGAACACCGCCACTGCGGAAGTTTACACGCAAGCGATGCAACAATGGCATTAGAAAACGCACGCGATGTTTACACACGTAGAATGGAAGGCGTTAGTATTTGGGTAGTTCCATCAGCACAAATCACAGCATCAAATCCA
This sequence comes from Flavobacterium sp., assembly GCA_043748275.1. GTDB lineage: Bacteria > Bacteroidota > Bacteroidia > Flavobacteriales > Flavobacteriaceae > Flavobacterium. Next base: position 5,637 of record JAYTNO010000206.1, read on the forward strand.
GACGACAGCGCCGAACTTTTCGATCCTGCAAAAGACAAAGCTTACCGTCATCCAACATTCTATGAATTGCCTGACGAGTTAAAACATATGTAACAATCTGCAAGGTTTTCAAAATCTTGTAGGTTTATAATATAATTTGCGAATTTGCAGTATAGTAGTCTTTGTGACTTTGCGACTTTGCGAGAAACAACAAATTATGAACAACAATTTAATTCAATACATCTACGGAATTGCAGATAATTCTTTAATTCTAGGACAACGTCTAGGTGAACTTTGCGGTCACGGTCCAAGTCTAGAAACCGATATTGCAATGACCAATATTTCTCTAGATTTATTTGGTCAAGTACGAAGCTATTTCCAATATGCAGCCAAATTAATCGGAAGCGATGCCACAGAAGACACTATTGCATTCCTAAGAAAAGAAAGAGAATACAAAAACGTTTTGTTGGTCGAACAACCCAATCAAGATTTTGCCAATTCCATTGCAAGACAATTTCTATTTGATGTTTATCATTTATTAGTATTAGAAGAATTACAAAATAGTAAAGACGAAACCTTATCAGCAATAGCCAAAAAAAGCATCAAAGAAGTTTCCTATCACATAAGATTTTCTTCCGATTGGATTAAAAGATTAGGCGATGGAACCGAAGAAAGTCATAACAGAATCCAAACCGCCATCAACGATTTATGGATTTTCACCGACGAACTTTTCCACCAAACCGATGCAGATAAAGCAATGGTCTCTGAAGGAATTGGAGTAGATGTAACACTTTTAAAAGCAAATTACTTTAAAAAAGTAAAAGAAATTTTAGAAGAAGCAACATTACAAATTCCAACAATAGAATACTTCCAAAAAGGAGGAAAACAAGGAATTCACAGCGAACATATGGGATATCTTTTAGTACAAATGCAATATATGCAATTAGCTTATCCAAATATGAATTGGTAGAAAATGAAAAGCTTTGCGCCTTAGCGTCTTTGCGAGAAAAAAATAAAAACAAGAAATTTCCATAAATAAAACCTTAATTTCTTAATAGTTGAAAAAAAGAAATTTTAGTTAAAATGACAGAACAATTAACACATATCGACCAAAAACTATTCGAAATACTAGAAACAGTATCCGATCCAGAAATTCCAGTATTATCAATAATGGAAATGGGAGTAGTGCGTTCTGCCAAAATAATAAACAATATTGTAGAAGTTCAAATCACTCCAACCTACAGTGGTTGCCCAGCAATGGATATAATTGGAGATGATATAAAATTAGCATTCAAACAAAAAGGATACGAAGCCAAAATAGAATTAATCCTATCGCCAGCTTGGACAACCGATTGGATTACTCCAAAAGGCCGATTAGCTTTAGAAAAATATGGAATTGCCTCTCCTTTATCAGAATCAGCCGATAAAGAAGCACTTCTCGGAAATAAAAAATTAGTAAAATGTCCGCAATGCGGTTCATTCAACACAAAATTAGTAAGTCAATTTGGTTCCACAGCCTGCAAAGCATTATTCAAATGTGATGATTGTTTAGAGCCATTCGACTATTTCAAATGCTTAAAATAAGTTGATTTGATAATTTGGTTATTCGTTTATTCGAATACCAAATAACCAGATAAACAAATAACCGAATAATCAATAAAAATGGAGAGCATCCTTTTAAAAATTGAAAATAGTGTAGCTTGGATTACACTCAACAGACCCGAAGTTTTCAATAGTTTGAATCGTGAAATGGCTTTGCTATTGCAAAAAACATTAGACAGTTGTAATGCAGATGCAGCAGTTCGTGCCATTGTAATTACTGGAAACGGAAAAGCATTTTGTGCCGGGCAAGATTTAAAAGAAGTAACCGATCCGGAACTAAATCCAGGATTCAGAAAAATTTTAGAGGAACATTACAATCCCATTATTCAAAAAATAAGAACCATTGAAAAACCTATAATTGCTGCTGTTAATGGAGTAGCAGCTGGTGCTGGAGCTAATATTGCTCTGGCTTGTGATATTGTTGTTTCAACAGATCACGCAAGTTTCATACAAGCTTTTAGCAAAATTGGATTAATTCCTGATAGCGCAGGAACCTTTTTTCTTCCACGGTTAATTGGTCTCCAGAGAGCCACTGCTTTAATGATGTTGGGTGATAAGGTTTCCGCTGAAGAGGCGTTGCGAATGGGTTTAATTTATAAAATTTTGCCAGTGGCTTTTTTCGAAGAAGAAACTATGGAGCTAGCCATAACATTGGCAAATATGCCAACCAAAGCCCTTGGTTTAACCAAAAGATTAATAAATAAATCGATGACAAATAATTTAGAGCAACAA
>JAYTNO010000207.1:0-2918 GCA_043748275.1 Flavobacterium sp.
TGTAGATAAAAATCAAACAACAGATTTACAACCATTTGTACAAGAACAATCACTACTTGAACATATGTTTGCCACAAAAAAAATAGAAACAGAAGAAATTCTAAAACTGTTAAAAAACAAAAAACCAACTAAAAAAGAGAAAGAAATAATCTTTGATTTGGTAAAAGCATCTTTAAGTGAAATTGACTCTAACTTCGGTTCAATTAAAAACGATAAAGAAGTAAATAAAATGATTGACGAGTTAAGATTACTTTGTTAACTTTTAACATCTTGTGGTCAGTTGGAGAAAATCTCATTTAAAACATTAAATAATAACCCAAACTTAAAAGTACAAAACCAACCTATGAGTTTGCCTAAAACCCCAATTGCGCCAAACCGCTGTTGGCAGATAGCGGCTTTATTTATTAACTTTTTTACACAATTTATATTATGCTTAAATTAAATCAAAAAATGTATTTTGAAGAAGAAAAATTACCATATAATGTTATGGCTATTTCAGAAAATTTTGCAGTTGTTTCCAGAAAATTACATCGCCGAGAAGACGCTCATTTATTACATCAATTAGTATTTAATAATGCTTATATGACTTTTACAGATGCTTTTAACAACCTAAACGATGAGCCTGTTTATTCTCTTTTGGATTTTAAAAATAACGTTCGAGCTTCCGATAATTATATTTTTGGAATGTACGATTATTTTGATACTGTTAGTTGTCAAAAAGCACTTAAAGAATTAGAATCTGGCGTTGCAGAATTGTCAGAAAGAACTAAAATTGAATTAAATATTGATTTTGAGCGAACTGTTTCTTAAAATGGCAGTTAACGTTGGACGGCTTGGCGATGTGGCAAAATGGAAAGCCAAAACTGTCCGTTAGAAACAATGCTAAAAAGTACACACCCAAGCATCGAGTAAGCACAGACCTTGCCATATTGCCAAACCGTGGTTAGCCGTTGGTTTTTTATTTATCAACTTTTAATTTTTCAGTTTATGATTTCAGAAAAACAAAAAATAATTTTAGATTTTGCGGTTAAGCATAATAATCAAATTTCAAGTAAAGATGCTTTATTTCTAATTGGACACAATTATTTTTTAAATGCTCCAAAATATGTTGGCGAAGTTTTAAGCCGAATGGTAAAATATAAATTACTTAAACGAATTAAAAAAGGACTTTTTGAAGTTCAAAATAAACAAACAGTTTCAAATATTACTAATCCAAATCAATTACAATTATTATGATTACAAATAAATTTATGCTTGGCAATTATGTTTTAGATAATGAAGATCGTTCAGACTTAACTATTTTTGAATTACATTCAATCGAAACGCAGGAATACAATGATTTTAATTGTAGTGAAGAATATTTATTTACTGCAAAAAAGTTAGGCGATAACGGACAATCTTTTTATGATTTAGTTCCTTCTGAAATTCCGATAACTGAAAAATGGCTTTTAGATTTTGGTTTCAAACAAAATGAATTAACTTTTAGTTTAGCAAATGATGAATATTCGATTACTATTTTCTTTTGTGATTTATGGCAATTTCAGTATAAAACTCCACTTGAATCAGCAAATTTAGTTAATGATTTTAAAGTTCACGAATTACAAAATCTATATTATTCTTTAACTGGTCGTTTTTTGCAGTTAGTTGGGCAAACTAACGGCTAACTACTAATATATGAAACTAATGCGGTAAACTATCAATAAACACTATGAAAGAAATTACCACATTGTATAAATTTGGATTTGAGTATAAAAATGTTTTATATGGCTGGAAAGATAAAAAATTATATAAATTACCATACACTTTAAACAAGAGAAGTTATCAATTGAAAGAGATACCTTATTATTGTTTTAAAAGTACAATGATTTATAATGTACAAAGAAAGAAATTAACCATTAATAAATTAAAAATGCTTACCAAAGAGATTAATTTTAAGATAGTTGGAGTAGATAATTCTGTTCCTTTTTAATTTTTTTCGGCAAAAATAAACTAAAAGAAATAAATATGGAAACACAAAATAAAGATAAAACAACTTATCAAAAAGCAGTTGAATATGCTAAAAATAAATTTAAAGAGAATTACAACAAACCTGAATTTCATCAAGAAGTTTTATCTACTTTAAGAGATTATCAAGCAGGTTGGTTTAACATAACTTAAAATAAATGAAATTACAAAAAATAGAATTACCAAAAAAATATCAATACATAGAAGGACAATCAAGACCAGAATACAAAAAGTTTGATGGTTGGCAAAAAATAAGTTACTCTCAATTTACATCTTTTAAAGATTATAAATTTGGATATATTCAAGATTATATATTAAAATGTCCTAAAAGAGATGGTATTTTTGCTCTTTATGGTGGATTTTGTGGAAAGTATTTTGAAGATGCAACAAAATCAGAGTACTTAACAGACTTTGATATGCAAACTATTGATAGCATAGAAAAATATCCAAGTTCAAGATATGAATCTGAAATAGTAATTGATTTAGAACTGTTTGGTTTATACAAGACGTGCCTACAAGGATTTTCTGACCACGAATATATAATTAAAAATAAATTATGTGTAGGAGATTTAAAAACAGGTAACTTTGATAATATGTTAGGTAAATACGGTGATATGAATAAATATTTTCAAACTCGGCTCTACGCATATCAGAGGGAGAATGAGGGATTTGAAATAGGTAGTTGCAAAGTTATTCATTTAGGTCGTAAAGGAAATAATTTTAATGTTGGAGATAAAAACTGTTTGAGATTGAATGGTCAGATTGATGAAATACCTACACCTTATAATAGATTGGAAGTTGAAAAGTATATTAGAGAATCTATTGTTTCTACTTGTATTGATATTTCAGACTATTTTTCTGTTTTTAATTCTTTTTTCGGCGAAAAAGTTGTAGAACAATAAAATAAATTATAT
>JAYTNO010000208.1:0-7821 GCA_043748275.1 Flavobacterium sp.
GTCAGACATTGCATCAAGAGTAAAAGCGATTATCGTAGACAAATTAGGCGTTGACGAAAACGAAGTTGTAACAGAAGCTAGCTTCACAAACGATTTAGGGGCAGATTCATTAGACACTGTTGAGCTTATTATGGAGTTCGAAAAAGAATTTGACATTCAAATTCCGGACGACCAAGCAGAAAACATCGCTACTGTTGGTCAAGCTATTTCTTACATCGAAGAGGCTAAAAAATAATAATTATATTGCCCGTGTTTTTCAAAATTCACGGGTTTTATTATTTTTTATTCAAAAGATTTATCGGATTTAAAATCCATCCTAATACTAATACCCAAGTCTCTTTAAGGATTTAACATAAAGAAACCTTGGGTATTATTTGTTTTAAATACAATTCTAAAATATATATTTATGACATTAAAGCGAGTTGTAGTTACAGGTTTAGGCGCGCTTACACCCATAGGAAACAATATTGAAGAATATTGGAATTCCTTAATAAATGGTGTTAGCGGAGCTGCTCCTATTACCTATTATGATACTGAAAAACACAAAACAAAATTTGCTTGTGAAGTGAAAAATTTCAATATCGAAGATTTTGTTGATCGAAAAGAGGCTAGAAGAATGGATAAGTTTGCTCAATATGCTATTGCAGCAAGTGAGGAAGCTATTCAAGATGCTGGAATTACTTCTGATAATGTTGACAAACAAAGAGTTGGTGTTATTTGGGGTGCTGGAATTGGTGGTTTAGAAACTTTTCAAGACGAAGTAATAAACTATGCAAAAGGTGATGGAACTCCAAGATTCAATCCTTTCTTTATCCCGAAAATGATTGCCGATATTGCTCCAGCTCATATTTCTATGAGAAATGGCTTTATGGGTCCAAATTATACAACTGTTTCTGCATGTGCTTCATCAGCAAATGCTTTAATTGATGCTTTTAACTACATTCGATTAGGAATGTGCGATGTTATTATTTCTGGTGGCTCTGAAGCTGCGGTTACTATTGCTGGTATGGGTGGTTTTAACTCTATGCAGGCATTGTCTACAAGAAACGAAAGTCCAGAAACTGCTTCAAGACCATTTGATGCTACTCGTGATGGTTTTGTTCTTGGCGAAGGTGCAGGCGCATTAGTTTTAGAAGAATATGAACATGCAAAAGCACGAGGAGCTAAAATATATTGTGAAGTTGGCGGTGGCGGAATGTCATCTGATGCATATCATCTTACTGCGCCACATCCTGAAGGAATTGGTGTTATAGCAGTAATGAAAAACACACTTCGTGATGCAGGATTGCAACCAGAAGATGTTGATCACATCAATACTCACGGAACTTCAACACCTCTTGGAGATGTTGCAGAATTGAAAGCAATTAGTGCTGTTTTTGGAGAACACGCTAAAACAATTAATATCAATTCAACAAAATCTATGACTGGCCATTTACTTGGTGCTGCCGGAGCTATAGAAGCAATTGCGTCTATTTTAGCTATGAAACATGGCATTGTTCCTCCAACAATAAATCATAAAGTTGTAGATGAAAATATTGACCCTAGTTTGAACTTAACACTCAATAAAGCTCAAAAAAGAGACGTGAAAGTTGCTATGAGTAACACTTTTGGTTTTGGAGGTCATAACGCTTGTGTTTTATTCAAAAAATTAGAAAACTAGTTTTGAAAGGTTTTATTCATAAAATATTTAAAATATCCCGTTCAAATGAGGACGGGATTTTTTTTGTTGAAATTGAAAAAATCATCACATTCAAGCCAAATAATATTGAAATTTATTCCAAAGCTTTTACCCATAGGTCTATTAATAAATTAGACGCAACGGGGAATCCTATAAATTATGAACGTCTAGAATTTCTTGGCGACGCCATATTAAGTGCTGTAATTGCCGCTCATTTATTTAATAAAGCACCTGCAGGAGACGAAGGTTATTTAACAAAAATGCGTTCAAAAATTGTAAGTCGTGAACATTTAAATGAATTAGGAAGAGATTTAAATCTTATTCGGTTTATAGAAAGTAAAGTCGCCAACAATCATTTTGGAGAAAATATACACGGAAATGTTTTTGAAGCATTGGTTGGTGCTATTTATCTTGACAAAGGATTTGAATATTGCGAAAAATTTATTCAAAAAAGAGTCATCATCCCTTATGTTGATATTGCAAAACTTGAAGGCAAAGTAATAAGTTATAAAAGCTTATTGATTGAGTGGTGCCAAAAAGAAAAAAAACAGTTTCATTATGATGTTTTTGAAGACAATGGTATTTCTGGAGAACGTCTTTTTGGGGTGAAACTTAGTATAGATGAAAAAGTAATTGCAAAATCTAGAGCAACTTCAAAAAAGAAGGCCGAAGAGATTGCATCAAAAAGAGCCTATTTTGTATTTCAAGAAAAAATAGACTCAAAATAATTAGAATTCTTTAAAACTATAACGATTTCGTTGCTAAATATTCGTTAACTCACAATTTTTAAGCTATTTTTCTCAATAAGAAGTGTTATATTTACGACTTATAAAATTTTAAATGGCAGTCTTAAAATTACATTTGGATGAATTTGATGCGGTTGATTATGACCTTATTGCTATTCATTCTACTTTAGAAGACTATCGGTTAGCTTATTTTCTTAATCAAAAATTACCAATTGTTTTAGCAAAAAGCAAAGAAGATATAAGTGTTACAACCAAGCAAGGTGAAGCATTTTTTTCTAAATATGATTTTGAAGATTACAACAATGATATGTCTTGGAGTTTGATTCAAAACAAAAATGAAATTGTAGTTCATAAAAAAAGCACCGGTCAAAACTTGTTTCTAAATACCAATGTTGAGATTGCAACCAAAGTATTCCTGCTTTCAGAACTAAAAAAAGTAGATTATTTCTTGAAAATAGACAATAACATAGAAGCATTTGTTATTGAAGAAATAATAAAAAACATAAAAACAATAGATCGAATCTCAACTGTATATGCTGTGATTCCCGAAAAAATAAAATCAAAAAACAATTTAATTTTCTAATACCAATGCCAACAAACAAAAAAACTAAAATTGTAGCTACACTTGGCCCAGCTTGTAGTACAAGAGAAGTCTTAAAAGATATGATTGATGCTGGAGTAAACGTTTTTAGAGTCAATTTTTCTCATGCTGATTATGATGATGTAAAAGAAAAAATTGATTTAATTCGTGGTTTAAATGATGAATTTGGATATACTACAGCAATACTTGGAGATTTACAAGGTCCAAAACTTCGTGTAGGAGTTATGAAGGAAGATGTGATTGTAAATCCTGGCGATTTAATTACTTTTCAAACTTCTGAAGATGTTCCTGGAACCGCAGAAAGAGTTTATATGAATTATAAAGAATTTCCAAGAGATGTAAATCCTGGAGAAAAAATTCTATTAGATGATGGAAAATTAATGTTTGAAGCTATTGAAACCAATGGTAAAACGGAAGTTTTATGTAAAGTAATTCAAGGTGGACCATTGAAATCAAAAAAAGGAGTCAATTTGCCAAATACAAAAGTATCCCTTCCTGCTTTAACTAAAAAAGATATCAAAGATGCCATTTTTGCAATTGAGCAAAAAGTAGATTGGATTGCTCTTTCTTTTGTAAGAACACCAAAAGATTTAGAAGAATTGCAAGATTTGATTGCTAAACATTCTGATTATAAAATTCCAATAATAGCCAAAATAGAAAAACCAGAAGCGGTAGAAAATATTGATAAAATTGTAGCTTATTGCGATGGTTTGATGGTTGCTCGTGGAGATTTGGGAGTTGAAATACCAGCGCATGAAGTACCATTAATTCAAAAGAAATTAATACATAGAGCCAAAACTGCTCGAATTCCTGTAATTGTTGCCACACAAATGATGGAAACGATGATAACAAGTTTAACTCCGACGCGTGCAGAAGTAAATGATGTTGCCAACTCAGTTATGGATGGTGCAGATGCTGTAATGCTTTCTGGAGAAACTTCTGTTGGTAATTATCCTGTTCAAGTAATTGAGAAAATGACTCAGATTATTGAAGCGGTTGAAGATTCTCCACTTATTCAAGTGCCACAAAACACACCACAAGTTAGAACAAAACGATTTATTACAAAATCAATTTGTCATCATGCGGCAACAATGGCCAATGTTATTAAAGCAAAAGCGATTTGTACTTTAACAAATAGTGGATATACTGCTTTTCAAATTTCGGCTTGGAGACCTCAAGCTCATATATTGGTATTTACATCAAACAGAAGAATTCTAACACAATTGAATTTGCTTTGGGGTGTAAAATCATTTTATTATGATAAATTTGTAAGTACAGATGACACCGTTACCGATGTTAATCAAATTGCTCGTGAAAGAGGATTTGTAGACAAAGGAGATTTCTTAATTAATCTTGCAGCTATGCCCGTAAGTGATAAAGGAATGGTAAATACTTTACGTGTTTCTGAAATTGAATAAATTGTGATATAAACTTATAATTACTAAATTATGACTTCAAATAATCCTTTTTTTAAAACAAAATCGTTTACTAAAACATCTACTAAATCTACAGATGTAACTCATAATGCTGTTTTAATTGATCATAATGATACGATGACAATATCTGGAACTATCAATAAAAGTTTCTTGATGTTGATTTTATTAGTTGCTAGCGCTGCAATTACTTGGTCTTTAGCCGCAAGCGGATATAATCCAATGGTTTTAACTATTGGTGGTGCTATTGTGGGTTTTATTTTAGTGCTAATTGCTGCATTCAAACAAGAATATTCAACTTATATCGCACCTGGATATGCCATTTTTGAAGGTCTTTTCATTGGAGGTATTTCTACCATTTTTGAAGCAATGTATCCAGGAATAGTGATTCAAGCAGTTAGTGCAACATTTGTAACTTTCCTAGTTTGTCTAGGTTTATATAAATATCAAATTGTAAAAGTGACCGAACAATTCAAATCTATTGTTGTTGCTGCCACATTAGCAATTGCTACTTATTACTTGATTTCTTGGTTGTTTTCTATGTTTACAAGCTTTATACCTGTACATTATGGAAACTCTTGGATGAGTATTGGAATAAGTGTATTTGTTATTGTTATTGCTTCAATGAATTTGTTTTTAGATTTTGATCAAATCGAAAAAGGTGCACAAAAACAAATGCCAAAATACATGGAATGGTTTGGTGCAATGGGATTAATGATTACTTTGGTATGGTTGTATATTGAGTTTTTACGATTGATTTCAAAATTAAGTAGTAGAGATTAACTACAAATAATAATAAAAACCATCTTTTTTAGATGGTTTTTTTATGCTTAAAAATCAAATTTTAATTGAACAACAACTGTTTTCTTTATTTCAGTATTTAAATTATTTAAAGATATTCCTAACAATCTTACAGAGTCTTTCATTCGGTCTTGATACAATAATTCTCTTGCTGTTTCATACATCAACGCTTTGTCTGAAATAAAATAAGGCAATGTTTTGCTTCTGGTTTGTTGTGTAAAGTCGCTATACTTTATTTTTAACGTAACTGTTTTGCCTGCAATATTGTGCTTTTTTAATCTTCGTTCTAATTCGCCAGCAATGATTTCGAGTTTTGCTTGCATAAAAATTTCAGACGATAAATTCTCATTAAAAGTATGTTCTGCAGCAACAGATTTTGTTATTCTGTCAGATTTCACTTCACTGTTGTGAATGCCACGCACCACATAATAATAATACGTGCCCGATTTTCCGAAATGTTTTTCTAAAAATTCTAATGATTTACTTTTTAAATCCAATCCTGTGAAAATTCCTAATTGATACATTTTTTCGGTGGTAACCTTACCAACACCATAAAATTTTCGAATAGGCAATTCTTCTAAAAAAGTCAAAACCTCATCAGGATTAACCGTTTTTTGACCGTTGGGTTTATTATAATCTGAGGCTACTTTGGCTACAAATTTATTGATAGAAATACCTGCCGATGCTGTAAGTCCTAATTCATCAAAAATGCGTTTTCTAATTTCTTGAGCGATTAATGTAGCGCTAGGATTTCCTTTTTTGTTTTGGGTAACATCAAGATAGGCTTCGTCTAAAGAAAGTGGTTCGACCAAATCTGTATAATCATAAAATATTTTTCTTATTTTATAGGATATCTCTTTATAACGGTCAAAGCGAGGTTTTACAAATATTAATTCCGGACAATTTTTCTTTGCTAAATAACCACTAATAGCACTTCTAACGCCAAATTTTCTGGCTTCATAACTTGCAGCCGAAACTACGCCTCTAATTTCATTTCCGCCCACCGCAACAGGTTTTCCTCTTAAAGCTGGATTGTCTAATTGCTCTACAGATGCATAAAAGGCATCCATATCAACATGAATAATTTTTCTATTAGCGTTTATTTCAGACATCTCTACAAATTTATATAAAACTTTTAGGAAGTTACTTCACAAGTTTCACAAAGGTTTTTAAAATAGTAGTACTTTTGAGAATAACTTTACATTAATTAATGAAAATGGTAGAAATAGAAAGAAAATTTTTGGTTGTTTCAGAAGATATCATACAACAAGCACACACCAAACACACTATTGCTCAAGGATATCTTAATTCTAATCCTGAGCGAACTGTAAGAGTTCGTATAAAAGGGGAAAGTGGTTTTCTAACCATAAAAGGTAAAGGAAACGATTCAGGAACTACTCGTTTTGAATGGGAAACTGAAATATCATTATTAGAAGCCAAACCATTATTATCACTTTGCGAGAAAGGAGTTATTCAAAAAACCCGATACGAAATAGAAGCAGGAAAACACACTTACGAAGTTGATGTGTTCTCTGGTGAAAATGAAGGATTAATCATTGCTGAAATTGAACTTCGAGATGAAAACGAAACTTTTATAAAACCTAAATGGTTAGGAATAGAAGTCACTAATGACGAGCGATATTATAATGCTTATTTGAGTAAAAACCCATACAGAAGTTGGTAATTATTTTATTTCCTCTTCGATTTTTATTGTAACAGTTCCGCTATTTTTATTAGAAGCAATTTCCATAAAGGCTTTTTTTGATAAATCTATTTCTCGTCCTTTAATAAATGGTCCACGATCTGTAACTTCTACTATTACAGATTTTCCGTTAGCCTCATTAGTAACTCTAAGTTTTGTGCCAAAAGGAAATTTTCTATGGGCTGCAGTATATTTTGAATTGTCAAAATTTTTTCCACTTGCGGTTTTTCTACCATTAAATTTATCTGCATAATAGGAAGCGTGAGCATTTGTTTTAAAAGTTTTATAGTTCTCTTTTTTTATACTGATAACAGAATCATTAAAAACAATTGGAGGTTGTACAATTGCTAATTTATCTTTTTTTAAAGAGTCCTTTGCAAAAGGTGCTTTTAGTTTGTTTGTTTTGTTTTGACTATTTGCAAATGGAACAATTGCAAAAAGAAAAAATAGAATTAATATTTTTTTCATTTGAAATAATTTTAATTGAAAACGGTTACTCAAAAACCGTTCCTAGATAAAAAAAGCCCTTATTAGGACTTTATTATTTTTGAATTTAAAACCAAAGTGACCATGGTATTCTACTCAATATCAACAACAAGCCTAAGCCATAAAAAACAGTAATTGATTTGAATTTTGCCTTGCTATCAACTGCTTTTTTATGTTTTGACCATCCTATTGTAATCAACACAATTGCAATGATATTAGTTAACGGATGTTCTAAAGATGTTAATCGCAAAGCTTTATCACTCATTTGCCCAAAAGCAGATAATCCTAAAGGCGAAACGAAATATAACACCAATCCGATTACTAATTGAATATGTGTTGCTATCAATCCGAATAGTGCTATTTTTCTATCTTTT
>JAYTNO010000209.1:0-7816 GCA_043748275.1 Flavobacterium sp.
CGCTGTAACCTTTGGCTTTGTAAGTTGCTCTAATTCTGGCTTGCGCCAATTCTGGATTTTCTATTTCGGCAATTCGTTCTGCACCTACTTGAGCTAACCATTGTTTGAAAGGTTCGGCTTTTGGTGATGGTATGGATTGGATAAGGCGTAAAATATTCTCTGTGTTTGCTGCTTGAATTTTACGTGTTTTGCCATCGGCAGCTTTCATTTCTACTAGGGTACAAATTGTACCCCAGTTGTTTTTAAGCTGTTCATCACGTGTTAGCATTTTTTTTATGTATTGCTTTACATCATTACTATCGGTTAGTATTTGCACAACATCTTGCACAGAAAAATACCATTTTTCTTCTTGTTCGTTATATACAGAACGAACATTTTTTTCTTCAAATAGTTTAATATTGCTCATATTTTTTACCTTAAAAACTTTACTTTGTAAACTTAATTAAATTTGAGAAAATTAAGAATTTATTAAATGAATTAATTTCACTAGTGCGATAAGGATATTTATATATTTTAAGAATTCTTCTTTAAAATTAGTTTTCTTTTTTGGTTTAACTTTTACAGTTTTATAAACTGATTTTTTTTGAATTTTTAAAGAGTAGATTGTTTTGGAACTTTGATGTTGTGTCATTTTTTGATTTCGCATTTTATAGATAGTTTTTAAATTTTTACTATCGCAAAGATTATGACGAACTCAATTAGTGTAACAAGTTATAACTGGTTACAAATATTCACTTTCGAAATTCTTTAAAATTGTTAATTCAGAATTTGCTTTTGCTTTTGAAATTTCGTTAGTCAATAATTCAATAACAGTTTCAAACAATTTTATTTTATTTTTTAATTTAATTTTACTTTGTGGATTTGCTTTTCTATCAGTCCTATTTTGATATGAAATAAATTTTTGATACAACTTTTCACCTGAATTATTAGATATATAATAATATTTTTTTGCTATATCATCAGCATTATCTCTTGTTATGAAAATTTCATTATAAACGTACATTAATGCAATAACGTTCATATTTAACCTTGCTACTTTACTAAGGTTTGTAGATTGAATTGAAGAAGTATTCTTGTTTGATATTTGTAAATTGTCTAACTCTATATCAGGAAAATATTTTAAAATTTCATTTTTTGTACTCTCAATAATTGAGAACATCAATTCATAAGGATTGTAAGGATTAAATTTTTCTATTTCTTGTTTGTTCAAATTATACCATTCAATATATTGATTTAACATACTTAAAAATTTATATTTTAAATTAATTTCAATTGCTCTCCAATTGTCATTTGCAATTAATTTTTGATTTAATTGAGAACTAAACAATTCAAAATTTTGTCTACTATAACTTATGTAATCTTTAAAAATATAATACGGATTTTCATCAGTTCTATCTCGGTAAACACCATTTAAATCCCAACGAGTTGCAAGATCAATAAATTGTCTTAATTCAAATTCGCTTTTCCAAACTTCAATTTTTATATTTACATCTGCAATTCTTTCACTTTTTACTTCATTTTCATTTGTTGAGGTATTATTTTTTAAGTGGTCAACTATGTAATTATCAGCAAACATTTTTAAATCTCTAAAATCTGTTAAAGCTTTGTCTTTTGAAATATTATTTGGGTTGTTTAAAATTATAAACTCTATTGTTAGAAATGCATTTTCTTCATCATTGATGAAATTATTTAAAATCTCTTTTTTGAGTTTTGGCAATGACAAACTATCTAAAATGCAAATCACTTTTTTAGCAAAGTTTGTTGCATATTCATTAGGATTGTTTGTTGTAGTAGTTTTATAAAAATCATTGATCTTTAGTTTTATGAAACTTAACTTTTTAAAGATATTTGTTTCTGAAATATGATGCGTATAAAACTCTTGTGGTAATTGCTTATTTGATATTAATTCATTGTATTTACTAAACAAATCATCTTCTTTTTTTCTATTGTTCCTTTTACTAAATTCATCAGCAGTAAGGTATTTTTCTGAATATACTATGAAGTTTGGTTTAAGTTCTGTTTTCAAATAATCCTCAAAAAATTTACTTCTTAAATCCTCATCATTTTTAAAAAGTTCTACATACGGTATTTTATCATTAATTTTATTTTCGTTGAGGTCAATTAAAAATTCTCGTTCTTTTTTATCTATATTTGAAACAATAGTTTTACTTGTGTAGTATTCAGCAAATTGAATTATATTGTTGTTTAAATTCCGAAAAATTTCTTTAAACTTGGATAAATTTTGAATTTCTATTAACTTTTTTAATCGGTCAGAAAAATCGTTTTTAAACTCAATTCGTTGAGATTCGGTTAATCGTTCATAAATAAATTCATATTGCTTTTGATGTTCGTTGAGTTTATTATTTAAATACTCAAAATCTTCGCTTTTGTAAGCTTTTGGATTAATTAATGCAAATCTTTTAGTTTCGATATAATAGTTATAAAAACCTATTAATTCATAGCTCTTGACATTTATCTTTTTCTTATCTAAATATTTCTCTAAATTAGAAATGTTTGCATCATCATTTGACAAATTAACTAACGATAAACTATCGATAAAGATTGTTTCTGTTCTATCATTACCATTTGAGATATACTCATTTAATAATTCTGAATAAACCTCATCAATATTTGAAAAGTCGGGATTTAATTTATTTAAAAATTTATTAACCATATCTTTTATTAAATTAGTCTTTTGCATTAATTGTATAAGTATTTTATATATGAATTAATATTCTACTTTCCGATACAAAAATTGGCAAAAATATTTCCAAGTAGCTCATCATTAGTAACTTGCCCTGTTATCATTCCAAATTGATATAAAGCTTCTTTGATATCAATTGCCATTAAATCTGAAGATAAGTTAGTTTGTAATCCAAAATTAACTTTATTGATTTCTTCTAAGGCTTTTAAAAGCGAATCATAATGTCTTGTGTTGGTAACAATGGTTTCGTTATTTCGCAAAGCACCAGTATTTACAAATGAAAGTAATTGGTTTTTAAGTTCTTCAATACCAATATTTTGTTTTGCTGAAATAAAAATAGTCGAAAGTTGAAAGTCGAAAGTCGAAAGTTGTTTCTGAATATTTATTACTTCATCTTCTGAAAGTAAATCAACTTTGTTAATTACAACAACTAGTGGTTTTAAAGGATATTGATTTTTGACTTTTTCAATTTCTCTAATGTATTCAGTACTTTTGATATTTGATTTTTGACTTTCTGACAAATACAAAACAACCTGTGCTTGTTCTATTTTTTCGAAAGTTTTTTTAATTCCGATACTTTCTACAACATCTTTAGTTTCTCTGATTCCAGCTGTATCAATAAATCGGAATCCAATTCCGCCAATGACTAATTCATCTTCAATTGTATCTCGTGTTGTTCCAGCAATTTCAGAAACAATTGCTCGTTCTTCATTTAATAAAGCATTGAGCAAAGTTGATTTTCCAACATTAGGTTCGCCCACAATTGCAACTGGAATTCCATTTTTGATTACATTACCAACTGCAAACGAATCGATAAGTCGTTTTAATACAAATTCAATTCTGTTTAATAATTCTCTAAATTGTGTTCTATCTGCAAATTCTACATCTTCTTCAGCAAAGTCTAATTCGAGTTCTATGAGAGAAGCAAAATTTAAAAGTTCTTCACGCAATTTGGCTATTTCATTACTAAAACCACCACGCATTTGTTGCATTGCAATTTGATGTGAGGCTTCATTATCGGATGAAATTAAATCTGCAACAGCTTCAGCTTGCGATAAATCAAGTTTTCCGTTTAGAAATGCTCGTAAAGTAAACTCGCCTGCATTTGCCATTCTACAACCTCTTCTTAGCAATAATTGAATAATTTGTTGTTGAATATAAGTAGAACCGTGACACGAAATTTCAATAGTATTTTCACCTGTATAGGAATTAGTTCCTTTAAAAATAGAAACTAAAACTTCATCCAAAATCTTATCTCCATCAATAATATGCCCAAGGTGTAAGGTATGTGTTTTTTGTTTAGTTAAATCTTTTCCTTTAATAGATTGAAAAACAGAATCTCCAATGACAATAGCATCAGGTCCAGAAATACGAATTATTGCAATAGCACCAGCACCAGAAGGTGTTGCAAGAGCGACTATTGTATCTTGTGGTAGCATTTATTTTTTTTTGCAAAGTTACAAATTACAACTCAGTATTTTTCTAGAATTTAGGTTTGTAGTTTTTAAAATTATTATTTCATTAACTCTTTATTATTTTTTCGAAAAGATGTAACATACATATCTAAGTATGCTTGATTTTTCGTAACTTTAGTCTTATATTTCAAAATATAATTTTATGAAAAAAATACTATTTCCAACAGATTTTTCAGATATAGCAAATAATGCATTTGTACATGCATTAGCATTAGCAAAAGTGGTCAAAGCGGAGTTGATATTGCTTCATACTTTTGAGATTCCTATAATTAATAATGAATATTATCCTGAAAATTACCAAGATCTTTTTGATTCATTAGAATTATCAAAATTTGAAAAATTCAAAGATGAAATTCCAAAATTAAGAGCAATTGCTGAAGAAAGAAAGTTAGAACATATTCCTATTTCTCATCGATTGATGGAAGGCGATTTGGTTTCAAATATAAAGGATTGTATTGAAGCAGATAATATAGATTTTGTGGTGATGGGAACTTCTGGCAGAACAGGTTGGACCGATTTCTTTTTCGGGTCTTTAACTGGCGATGTCTTGCATACAGTTTCTGTACCGGTTTTAAGTGTACCAAAAAATGCCAAATACAATAAATTAGAAAAAATAGGATTTACAACTCGTTTTAGAGAAAAAGATAAAGTAGCTTTACGAGAAGTATTGGCCTTTGCTAAAAAAACAAATGCTAAAGTTCATTGTTTGTATGTTAAAACTAGATATTCTGATATCACAGATGAAATGATAGCTGAATGGGAAAAAGAATTTGAACACGAACCCGTTTTGTTTTTTGTAATTCCAAATGATGAAGTTAAAGAATCTATTATTGAATTTATTGACCACCAAGACATTGATGTTTTAGCTATGAAAACCTATAAAAAAAGTTTTTTTATAGATTTATTTACATCAAGTTTCACAGAGAATATGTCTAAAAATATTGATATACCTGTTTTGGTTTTACACGAATAAAAAAACCGCAAAATCATAATAGAATTTGCGGTTTGATTTAAAAAATATAAATTTATTTTTTTGTTGCAGCCATTAAATTTTCTGGTTTAGCAGCAATTGCAACTCCAGGAAGTTTTATTGGAGCTCCAATTTGTGCTAAGAAACTTCCTTGAACTTCACCCGTTTTATATGTGGTAAATCCAATTCTGTATAATCCCATAACTAATGATTTAGCAGGATTTGATGTATCACTTGTAATTCTCATTAGTGAGTTATATTTGCTTCCCGAAGGTTGAGCAGGCATTTCTCCAGAATCATCATTTGTATCTATTGTTGTCCATTTTGCAGATTTTGCTTTTGATGCTGCATCGTCAATTTTAAAAATTCCATCTGCCCTTTCAAATGTTACCCAAGTATCAAAAAAGTTTTTAGTATCAGCAACATTTGCAGTATAATCATCTGTAACATAATCTTTATCAGTTGGTTTTACGCTATCTGGTGCAGGTGAAATCATTCTAATTCCAATTTCTGGTGCTGCCATTGGAATCCAAACATATACATAATACATTTTTTTTCCACTTTTTACTTCATCTGGAGTTGCACCTGGTTTGATGTATCCAAAATAACTAGTTAAGTCGGTATAAGGAACTCTAATTTCCTTCCCCATTAAACTTTTTTTAGCTAAATCTGCTCCAAATTTATCTAATTTTTGTGCATTTGTAACAATTCCTACTGCTAAGCAAACAATTCCTGCTAAAAGATTTTTATTCATATAATTTGTGTTTTTTATTTTCTTACTCTTAAGGATTTTCAGTTACTCCATATTTTAAATATTTGACTAAAATATTGAATTTAATTTAAATTATTATCAAATAGACATTAATTTAATAATAAATATAGGTAAATAGAAGTTTTAAAGAGATTATTATAAATATATTATTTCATAAAAAAACCGTCTTGTTCAAAGAGCGAGACGGTTTTGGGTATAAATGGTTGGTTAGTTTAATTATTCAACATTACAGGCATTACAAGCATAGTAACGGTCTCGCCTTCTTCTAAACCATCTACTGGAGTAAGAATTCCAGCACGGTTTGGTAATGACATTTCTAACATTATCATATCAGATTGTAAATTGGTTAGCATTTCTGTAAGGAAACGAGAATTGAAACCAATTTGCATATCATCTCCTTGATAATCACAAGTCAATCTTTCTTCTGCTTTGTTAGAATAATCGATATCTTCTGCAGAAATATTTAATTCGGCACCTGCAATTTTTAATCTAATTTGATGAGTTGTTTTATTTGAAAAAATTGCTACACGTCGAACTGAATTTAAAAACTGAATTCTATCAATCATCAATTTGTTTGGATTCTCTTTTGGAATAACGGCTTCATAATTTGGATATTTTCCATCAATTAATCGGCACATTAATACATAATTATCAAAAGAAAAAGTTGCATTAGAATCGTTGTATTCTATTTTTATTTCTGCGTCAGAAGTTCCTAAAATACTTTTCAAAATATTTAAAGGTTTTTTTGGCATAATAAAATCAGCAACTTGTGATGCTTTTACATCTGTGCGAGCATATTTAACTAATTTATGTGCATCTGTTGCTACAAATATTAATCCTTCTGGAGAAAATTGAAAAAATACTCCAGACATAACTGGACGCAAATCATCATTTCCTGCTGCAAAAATTGTTTTACTTACTGCAGTTGCTAATACATCTGCAGGAACTAAAGTTGTTGATGGATCATCAAGATTTACAGATTTTGGAAACTCTTCACCTGGAGCATAAGCCAAAGCATATTTACCAGAATTAGAACTTATTTCTATTGTACTGTTTTCTTCAACAGTAAAAGTTAATGGTTGTTCTGGAAAAGTTTTAAGGATTTCCAACAATAATTTTGCTGGTACAGCCACATTTCCTTTGCTTGTAGAATCTATTTCTAAAGTTGCAGACATCGTTGTTTCTAAATCAGAAGCAGAAACAGTTAGGGTATTGTTTTCTAATTCAAACAAGAAATTATCTAAAATAGGTAAGGTGTTACTACTGTTTATAACACTTCCTAAAACTTGTAATTGTTTTAATAGGTACGAACTCGATACTATAAATTTCATTTTTCTTCTAATTTTTTTAAAGTAAACAGTTAATTGGAAACTGCATACATTTTACAAATATATCTTAAACTGCGGTATTACAAAAAGAATTTTATTAACATTAGGAACTATATTTTCTTTTTCGGTAAAAAGTGAATAGAAAGCCAAATATTCCTAAAAAAATAATTGGAAGTCCGATAGTTATAAACTGTGATGAAGTGTAATTGGTATACACTTTTTCTTTTTCTAATAAAGGCAATTCAACTTCTTTGCTTCGAATGTTAATAAGTCCGTTATCATCAAGTAAATAATTAACGCTATTCATCAAGAATTCTTTATTTCCATAGAGTTTATTGGTCCATTTATCATACCCTAATTCTAAAGGTTGAAAATTTTTGTCTAATTGATTTTTGATAATATCTCCATCCGAAACAACAATCATTTTATTAGATTTTCCAATATTTTGAAATGATTTTTCTGCAAAAGGCAAAACTCTATTTTCATACATCGAATGGAATTTTCCTTCTAGCAAAACGGAAAGCGGAATGTTTCCTTTTCCTTTAAATTCAGATTGATCTGGTCTTT
>JAYTNO010000210.1:0-2894 GCA_043748275.1 Flavobacterium sp.
TGTCATTAGCAGAACAAGTGCGGTTGCAACAATCATCCAAGCGGTGTCTCCAGTATCAAATTTTACTGCCTCAGCAGGTATAGGATTGTCAGTTAGTATTAAATTTGAAAAAAAGGTAAAAACAATAATTGCGATTAAAATAACGCTTAAAATAATTTTTCTCATAGATGTATTATTTAATATTTAAAAATCAAAAATATAAATATTATAGTAATACCCATTAAAAAATATGCTTAAATTATATATTTTTATTAATTTATTATATAACACCCTGTAAAAAATAGGGTATGTATAAAATAAATTAATTTAAATGCATATTTAATAAATCAGATTGTTTTGTTTTTAAAAAAACATATTCAGATGTGGATATATTTCTTTGAAATCCATATCAGAATTTTAAAAAAATTAATTAAAAAATTATTATTACCGTATCAATTTTACTAATACACCATCAACTTCAATTGTGCTCATTGATAATGAGTTGTTCGATATTGTTAAACAACCCATATTATAGGCATCTACAGTTATTGATTGATTACAATATTCAGGATTAGAAGGATTATTTACGATACTATAATTATAAGTTCCTGTTTCTAAAACATCATAAGTGTTTGGATCAGTATTATTATTGATTATTGCTACTTTGTGATCAATTGTATTAAAATCCCAAGTTATCATTCCGATTGGATAATTTGTGATAAAACTACTAAAGCCTGCTGTAACTTCAACTAAATTCCATTTTCCTTCAATGGTATTTGGTTGAAAAGGATGGCAGTTGTTATGACTTGATTCAGAATCATTGCAACTCACAAGTAATATTGAAAGTAAGTAAAAAAGATAATAGTGAATTTTTTTCATCATTTATTTGTTTTGAAATTAATTAAAAACAATTGGCTTAGGAATTTTTGGGATACGAATTATTTTGAAAGGTTGTTCTATAATAAGTGGCACATTTCCAGTATTGGGTGCATTTTTTAATACATTAACAATAATTGTATAATCATTTTCAATAATGTTGGTATTGTCTATTGTAAACCCACCATAATTTCTAATCTGATCAAAAGAAGCTATAATTTTGCAAGTCGAAAAATCTATTCCTGTTTCATAGAAACTGTCAGTGGTGATATTTGTAATATTCATTTTGGTTTTTAGATTATCCCATTCAGTCATATTTGTAATCACAATATTTTGTTCAGGAATATTTTCTTCGCCAGCACCAAAAAGACTACCATAACCAATAACAGTTGGGGTAATTGTATGTGCCATATTATTGTCAGTGCAACAACTACTATTAACTAACGAAATGATAAGAACCACAATTAGATTTTTCATATTACTATTTTTTTGTTTAATAAGTAGATGTTAAAATTAACAAAAGGTTGCGTTTGAACTTTATTTTTTAGCCCAGATCGAAACGGCATCCTTTTTTTGTCTCGTTTTTTAGGGACAAAAAAAGATAGAGTGGAGAGCTGGAATAGCTTCAAATAAAATTACAATTTCTTTTAGAATATTAGATGAATTTAGTTATTTTTGTGGCACTTTATAAAGACAAAAATCTTCATTATGAATATACACGAATATCAAGGAAAAGAAATTTTAGCAAGTTATGGTGTGCGAGTTCAACGCGGTATTGTTGCTAATAATCCGGTTGAAGCAGTCGCTGCAGCAAAACAATTAACTGCAGAAACAGGTACAGGTTGGCACGTTATCAAAGCTCAAGTTCACGCAGGTGGACGTGGAAAAGGTGGTGGAGTGAAACTAGCAAAAAACTTGCAACAAGTTGAAGAGTTAGCGGAACAAATCATTGGAATGCAATTGATTACACCACAAACACCACCAGAAGGTAAAAAAGTGCATAAAATTTTGGTTGCTGAAGATGTATATTATCCAGGCGAAAGCGAAACAGAAGAATTCTACATGTCAGTTTTATTAAACAGAGCTTCAGGTAGAAATATGATTGTTTATTCTACTGAAGGTGGAATGGATATTGAAGAAGTGGCTGAACACACACCACATTTAATTTTTAATGAAGAGATTGATCCAGCAGTAGGTTTGCAAGGTTTTCAAGCTAGAAGAATTGCTTTTAATCTTGGTGTTTCTGGAAATGCTTTTAAAGAAATGGTCAAGTTTATCGATTCTCTTTATAATGCATATATTGGTTCTGATGCTTCAATGTTCGAAATTAATCCAGTTTTAAAAACATCTGACAATAAAATTATGGCAGTTGATGCCAAGGTAAATATTGATGATAATGCATTATACCGTCAGCCGAAATATGCTGAAATGCGTGATATTAGAGAAGAGAATCCTATAGAAGTAGAAGCTAAAGAAGCAGGATTAAACTATGTTGACCTTGACGGAACTGTAGGTTGTATGGTAAACGGTGCAGGTTTGGCAATGGCAACAATGGATTTGATTAAATATGCAGGTTTTGAACCAGCAAACTTCCTTGACGTAGGTGGTACAGCAGATGCTAAACGTGTTGAACTTGCTTTTAGAATTATCTTAAAAGATCCAAACGTAAAAGCAATTTTGATTAACATTTTTGGAGGAATTGTTCGTTGTGACAGAGTTGCTCAAGGTGTTGTTGATGCTTACAAAAATATGGGTGATGCTATAAAAGTGCCAATCATTGTAAGATTACAAGGAACAAATGCAGAAATTGCTAAAGAATTAATTGACAATTCTGGAATGCCGATTTTATCAGCGGTAGAGTTTCAAGAAGCTGCTGATCAAGTAAAAGCTGCTTTAAAATAAAAAAGATAGTTTACTTTAAATAAAAAAATCCCGAATGTGAATAGACTGAACCCAAAAGTTTAGACAAATTTATAATTAATTTTGATAATAATGAGTTCGATATTTTATCGGGCTCATTTTGTTTAAATTCGACTTGC
>JAYTNO010000211.1:0-7787 GCA_043748275.1 Flavobacterium sp.
GTTTGAGATAGTATGCAAAAGTAATATTTTTTTTGATAAAGTTATTGTATTAAGTTTTTTTTGTGCTAAAATTTGTCATAACAAAAAAAATCGCGAAAAACTTTTGTAAAAACAATTAATTTAATAGGATAGGAATCATTTAAAATATTATATTTATTATATGTAAACGTTACACAAAATAAAACCCCTGATATCGAAATTAAACATAAACATAAACCCCTGATTATGAAAAATAAACAAAGACTTTAGTTTGATAATTAATGAATATTTTAAAAAGCAAGATAATGAAAAAACCATGGAAATGGTTGACAATGTAGTGTGAAATGGTGCCTTCTGGCTACTCTTTCGCCTAAATGATTTCATAAAAAATAAAACCACACAAAATAAAATTAGAATGACAAATACAAACTTACTAACACTATTTTTAATTGTTTTTTTTTCAAACAATAAAATTTTATCCCAATCTATAAAACAAGATAGTCTCAAAGTAATTGCAGAAAGACAATTGAAAGAGGTTTTAGTATTTGCTAATAAAAAACCAACACTAGAAACCAAATCCGATAGATTTGTTTTTAACGTATTAAACTCATCGCTTGTAGACGGAAATAATGTTTTAAATGTATTACAGCAAACACCTTTATTAAATGTTGATGAAACAAGTGGTATTAATATAATGGGGTTTCAAAAAGCAGTCGTTTACATCAATAACAGAAAATCAGTTCTAACAGGAAAGGATTTATTAGAATATCTAAAAAATATGCCCGCAGATAATATTGTTAAAATTGAAATTATAACAACTCCTTCCGCTAAATACGATGCGACTGACGGAGGAGTGATTAATTTAGTTTTAAAAAGATTAGAAACTGATGGTTGGAAAGGTAATATTTCACTTACCAATGAACAAAAAAGAATGAATAGCACCAATACAAGTGGTTATCTAAATTATCATAAAAATAAATTTTCGCAAAGCACTACATTGTATATAGGTAAAGACAATACTTTAACTTATGATTATAATGTAAATAGAATTTATATTTATAATTATAAACAAATAATAGATTCAGAAAAAGGAATAAAAGATATTCATATAGGCGGTACAACTTCTTTAGATTATGAGTTAAACGAAAAAAACATTATCGGTGGTGTTTTTGAATTACATTCAACAACGTTAGAAAATTATTTATTTAATAACAATTATATAATTTTAAACGACAATACACAAAATAATAAATACCTTTCAAATAACAATAATGATGAGGGAAATAAAATGATAGCGGGAAACTTGTTCTATAAATTTAACGATGAAAAAACGGAGAAAAGTTTAGACTTAAATTTCGATTGGAGTTATGATAATACTGATAATAATAGTTTTTTCAATACCTATTTATCTGAAAAGCCTAATCAATGGGTCTATGCAAATTTAATAAATACTGAAGAAAACAAAAAAAATCATGCTTTTAAAATAGATTCTGCTCAACCAATTGCAAAAACAGGTTACAGTCTTGAAATTGGAGGTAAAATAAATTTTTTGACATTAAAAAACCCTTATGTCTTTAATAATTGGAATGGTAATGAATTCAATTTGAACACGACTAATTCCAATAAATATAATTACGATGAAACTATTAACGCTTTGTATTTCAATATAAATAAGCAATATTTTAAATCATTAAATTTAAAATTTGGCTTAAGAGTAGAAAATACCTCAATAAAAACATTGCAAGAAACAAATCAAATAAGTATTAACCGTGATTATACAAATTGGCTACCCTACATAAATTTAAATTATAAAATAAACACTAAGAACAACCTTACGATAAGTTATAAAAAATCACTATTAAGACCATACCCAAACGAAATGAATCCTTTTATAAATTATATTAATATAAATAATTTAAGTATGGGAAATCCAACTTTGAAAGTTGAGGACATTGATAATTATAAATTAACATATGTTTTTAAAAAAGCATATTCATTTATTTCATATTATCAAAAAACATCAAATTTTATAAATAGTACAATTAACCAAGAAGGTTCAGTATTCATTACAAAACCAATAAATCTAAACGGCTCGATGAACGAATATTATATGGGTGTAAATATTTCTCAAGCATTATTCAAAAATAAAATCACCTTAAATGTTAGTACTGGAGTTTCTATTTTTGATAATTCTGAAATTGAAAAACAAAACAACATTAAACTAAATGGGGGTGGTTTTTATAGACTTAAATTATCATTTGATTATAAAGACATTCTTAAAACAGGCATAAACTTAAACGCATACTTATATGCTATATCTGCATCAAATTATGCGAATTTTACAATTAATAAACCATCCGCCAAAACCACATTTACAATAGATAAATATTTAAAAAAACTGGATGTGAAAATGAAAATGAAAATAAGCGACCCTTTTAATATTTATTACTGGGAACGAACATATTATAGTCCAACAGGTGCTTTTAATGTGAACAATGAAAGTGATTATCGAGGTATCTCATTAAGTATTGTCAAAAAATTTGGCAATAATAAATCGAAAGATACCGAAAAAACCGAATCAGAAAAAGGAAGAACAGAAACTGGTCAAAGTACCAGATAACAAAATATTTTATTGCTTTTAGTGTAGTTGCAAATACACAAGAAGCATTAAATTATAGATTGCAATCGAAGTCGAGTTTAAGATTGGCGAATTTTAAACTCAAAAAAAGCGGAAACCGAAAAGCTAACGAGTAGGTACATAATTTTTATACATATTATCATGAATAAAGTAAGTTTAGAGGCTTTCAAAAAGAAAGCACAATCAGTTGAAGCTAGTAAATTAGTACAAGTAATTGCAGGAAGAAGTGCAGCAAATGCCTGTCATCCAGGTGAAAACTGTACTCCTGCATAAGTTTAGCAATGAATTTAGAGCGGTTAATAACCGCTCTATTTTTTTAATTTTATTAATCATGGACATAAACAAACTTCAAAAATTTTGCCTTGAAGGCAGAGAAAAATGGAATGAATATATTAAACTATTGTTGTATAAATATGATGATTCTATTTTTGATAAAATAGATTTTAATGATGATAGTATTTATTACAATCCATTGTTATTTGCTTTTTTTAGCAATAATAAAGAAGTAACAAATAGCAATCAAATTTTAGATACTGTCCTTTACAGTTCTTTTACAAAAAAACCAAACTTGAACTTAACGATTAAAGAAAAAGTAATATATCTACCGAATATCGGGTGGGTAAAAAAGGGAAAAGATGAATTAAAATCAATTAATTTAGAATTTTCAATAGTCAATGATATAGAAAATTTACAAATTATTGATAACACTAACATTGAATTGCTCAAGTATCCTCTTGATTTATTATACCAATGTTATGGCGATAATACAATCGAAATTTCAGAAATCACAAAATTTCAAACAAAAAACATAACAAAAGCCTATGACATAATAAAATCCTGCATGCCGAAATATTTTAATCTTATCAATCAATTCTGTACGAAAAATGTAATATATAAAGCAGATACCAATAAGGTAAATTCATTTGCTCATATTAGTGTACTCGGCATTGCCTTTTTTAATGCTTTTCAAGACAGTTATGACGAGGTCTTTTTTATAGAAGACATTGCACATCAAACAGGTCATGTACTTTTATATACTATACTATGCGACAAAAAGCAATTCTTTTTAATAGACGATGAAAATACATTTATACAAGACTATTCAAATGGATTTAAAAATGATTCAGATAAAAGAACAGTCGAAATTTGGTTACATGCATTATTTACTGGATATTTAATTTTTACTTATTTGGATGCTTCTATTGAGGCGAAGGTTTTCAATAAGCATCAAGAATACGAAGCATACGGTAGATTATTATTTTACATATATAAAATACATCGTGATTTATCCCTTTTTATTAACCCAAAACAAGATGATAAATTATTTAATTTAATTGATTCAGATAGATTTTTTGAAGTTGATTTATCAAATACAATATTTACCAGTGATGGTATGTTCTTATTTAATGGAATACAAAATAAATGGAACGAAATGTTTAGAAAATATTATCCGAAATTAAATCATTTAAAACTCAACGGTCAAACTCGAACATTTAACTTTGAAATGTTTTTAGAAATAAACCCAATATCATGAAAAATAAAACATTTCAAATAGTGTTTTTCTTATTGTGTTCTTTTTATGTAAAAGCCCAAGAAATAAAGGACTTCAAACCCTGTGGAAATGGGTATTATTATCCATATTATAACAATAGAATTTCATATACTCCAGATTTTTACATAGTTAAAAAATATTTTAAAGAAAATTATAAAGAAACAAAGTATAAAAACATAAGTAATAATACAGGAATGATTCACATTGTTTTTAATGTAAATTGCAAAGGCGAAACAGGTAATTATTCAATAGAAACATTCGATTATGATTATAAATATTGTATGATAAATGAAATTATCAAATCTGAATTTTTAAAACTTACACAAGAATTAAAAATTTGGAATGTAATTAATGAAAGTGCAGAAATACAAAATTTTCATAAGTACTTTATTTTTAAAATTAAAAACGGCAAACTGACAGAAATTTTACTCAAATAATAGACCATGAAACTACACAATTGTATTTGCCTTTTTTTGCTTTCCAACTTTTTATATTCTCAAGAATTAAAAACAGAAACAAAATTATATTTAGAAGACTTAAATAAAAGAAACAAAGACACTCTTGACATTTCAAGTCCAAGAAAAATATTTGAAATAGGTTACAATAATTCTTATTATGGTCATAATGAAAGAGGAGAAGAATTAATGCAATTTGGCTTGGTAAACATGAAAAAATTAACCGCCGAAGACATTCGACATTCATCAGTTCAAAACACAAAAAATGGTTTTTTTGTACAAGCAATCAAAAAATTAGACAAAGCTTGTTCTTTAGATTCTACAACACATGGTTATTTTGGTTGGGTTTTGTTGTTCTTTTATCATGATTATAAGCGTGCTTTAGAACATTTTGATATCTATGATAATTTAACACCAACTTTTTCAGATGTGGCCAATGGAGACGACATCCATTTTTTAAAAGGAATAGCAGAAATGAGATTAGAAAATTATAAAAATTCAATTAGCGAATTTAATTTAAGCGAGAAAATTGCAAACGAAAGAGGAGGAAAATTAAACTATCCGTTTGAATTACAACTTTACAAAGGCAGATGTTATGAAAAAATCTATAATTACAGCAAATCTATGAATTGTTATGATACTGCCAATAAAATAGCTGAAGTAGCCGACAATTATTATTATAAGGCAATGTTGCTAAAAAAAATGAAAAATACTAAAGAAGCATTATTTAATTTAGAAAAAGCATACGAACTTATAAAAGAGGGTAGAAAAAATAGAGATAATTATTATGAAGTATTTGATGAAATATACATACAAGACGTTATTAAAGAATTAGAAGAAATAAAAAAATAGAATGTATAATTCATTTTCATATTATAAACAATTAGAAGGCAAGGATTGTGGTCCAACTTGCCTCAAAATGATTGCCAAATTTTACGGCAAAACTTTCTCTATAAACTACATTAGAAATTTATGCTTAACTACAAGAGACGGTAGTAGTATGCTTAACATTAATGAAGCTGCTGAAAAATTAAATCTTAATACGTTTGCAACAAAAATAAATTTCAGAACATTACTAGAAGCCCCTTTGCCTTGCATTATTTTATGGGATAACTATCATTATGTTGTAGTTTATAAAATTAAAAAAGATATTATTTACATTGCAGACCCCGCAATCGGAAAAATAAAATATAAAAAAGAAGATTTTATAAATAATTGGATAAATATTGTTAATGCCAATGATGAAACCGAAGAGGGTTTAGCGTTGTTTTTTGAACCGAATGAAAGATTTAACACAACCAAATTAAGTATAGATGCGGAAGTGAAATTTAACCCTCTTAAATATATTTCTAAATATTTATTAAAACATAAAAAATTAGTAATTTATTTAATCCTATTTTTAACAATAGAAAATGGGTTATTAGTTTTTTTTCCATTTCTAACTAAAAATATTGTAGATAAAGGAATAGCACCTAAAAAATTGGATTACATTAATCTAATATTATTAGCACAATTAATGATTTTTATTGGCTTAACAACTGCACAAGTGATAAGATCTCGTATATTATTACATTTAAGTACACGCATCAACATTTCTATAGTTTCTGATTTTTTTACAAAATTAATGAAATTGCCAATAAGTTTTTTTGATTCTCGCCTCATAGGAGATATTATGCAACGTATTAGAGATAATTCTCGTATTGAACAATTTTTAACTGGAAATTCATTAAATACTTTTTTTTCAATGATTCAATTCGTTGTATTTGGAGGTATTCTAATTTATTATAATATAAATATCTTTCTGTTTTTTTTTATTGGTAGTGTTTTTTATGTTGGTTGGTTAATGTTTTTTCTAGAAAAAAGAAAAGCTCTTGATTATCATAGATTTTCTCACACCGTCGAAGAACAATCTAAAGTTCCTGAGTTAATTACAGGGATGCAGGAAATTAAAATTAATAATGCAGAAAATCAAAAACGAAAAGGGTGGGAGGAAATTCAACATAAACTTTATAAAATAAAATTAAAACTTTTAAATATTGAACAATGGCAATCTGTTGGGTCAAGTTTTATTAGCCAACTTAAAGATATTTTCATAACATTTTTTTCAGCAACATTAGTAATTAAGGGTAAATTATCCCTAGGAGAAATGCTTTCAATACAATACATTATTGGACAACTTAACTCACCTCTTTTTCAATTAGTTGCTTTTATTCGTTCCGCACAAGACACAAAAATAAGTTTAGAAAGATTAAATGAAATTCATTCAAAAGTTGATGAAGATAATTTGTTAAATAAAGAAATTATTAATTTGGAAAAAAAAAATATTATAATAGAAAATGTAACATATAATTATTTAGGAAATCCAAACAATGTATTACAAAATCTTAATTTAAAAATTCCAAAAAATAAAATTACCGCAATTGTAGGCACAAGTGGTAGCGGTAAAACTACTTTATTAAAAATGATAATGAAATTTTACACTCCAAATAACGGAACAATATATTTAGACGATATTAATATCGATAATATTACTTCCTATAATTGGAGAGAAAACTGCGGTGTTGTGATGCAAGACGGTTTTATTTTTAATGACACAATTGCAAATAATATAACTGTCGGTTTTGAAAATATTGATGCCGAAAAATTACACTACGCCATTACAGTAGCAAATATTAAAGAATTTGTTGAGTCTTTACCATTAAGACTTAACACACAAATTGGCACAGATGGGACTGGTATATCAGGCGGACAAAAACAAAGAATTCTTATTGCAAGAGCAGTTTATAAAAATCCTCATTACATATTTTTTGACGAAGCAACCTCTGCACTCGATGCCGAAAACGAAAAAATCATACACGACAATTTACAACAGTTTTTCAAAGAAAAAACAGTAATAATAATTGCACACCGTTTAAGCACAGTAAAAAATGCAGACCAAATAATTGTCCTCAAAAACGGAGAGATTGCAGAAACAGGAAATCATCAACAATTAGTACAAAACAAAGGGGATTATTTTAATTTAGTGAAAAATCAATTGGAATTAGGCAATTAATAATACTTAAATTTAATAAATACAACTTCGTTCATACAAGTCACATTTTTTTGTCAAAAAAAGCATCAAAAACAGCCTATATCAGTTGTTATTTCTCAGAAAATAAAAAAC
>JAYTNO010000212.1:0-7772 GCA_043748275.1 Flavobacterium sp.
TCTGTATTTTGATATAAATAAATATACAAATCTGGTTTTGGCATTTCTTTATAAATAATCTCAAACAATTTTCTATACAATCGATACTCATCTTCGGTGAGTGTGACTTTGGCAAAAATCAAAGATTTAAAAATATGGTAATCGGCAATTATAAAATCTTTAAACAAATCAAACTGAGCCAAATCATCTGAAATTTGTTGGTATCGATCTGCAAGAAATGACATTTCTAAAGGAAAGGCATATCGACTCTGGTCTTCATAGAACTTTGGCAAAAAAGGATTGTCTGCAAATCGTTCTAACACTGTTTTGGCATTAAAATCTTCAGCAATACGTGTGGTTAAAGTTGTTTTTCCTGCACCAATATTTCCTTCTATTGCAATATAATTAAATCGATCTAATGCAATGTCTATCAAAGGAAAATCTAGTTTTTGAACCACTTTACAATTGCTTTTGTCTTCGGATGCTTTTAATAATTCGGGTAAATATTTTTGCAAAATTGGATGTCTCCAATCTAGATTTAAATCCCGCATTGGCAACAAAACAAACATTCTATCTTGCATAAAAGGATGCGGAACTTGCAAATTCTCTGATGCAATTATATCTTCATTAAAAGTAATAACATCTATATCTATAATTCGAGATTGATACCCTTTATCTTGACTTCTAACTCTACCTAATTGGATTTCTATAGCTAAAACCTGAGATAAAATAGTTTCGGCATCACTATTGGTATGCAAAACCAATGCACAATTATAAAAAGCATCACTCTCAAAACCCCAAGCAGCAGTTTCATATAGCTTAGAAACTTTAACAACTGTACCAACTTTATTGTGAATAGAAGTTATAGCTAATTGTATGTTTTCTAGCCTATTGCCTAGATTACTACCTAATGATAAAATGACTTGATGTTGACTACTCATATTAATCACAAATAAAGTAAAAGAATTTTAGAATAGAAGTATATTTGTACCAACTGTTAATAAATTTATTTTACATCAAATTGTAACATCTAATGTTCAATTCAAACTTATAAGTAAAACTATGATTATGAGATTTTTAGGAAACGTATTAGCCACTATTGTTGGTTTGTTTATTTTTTGTATGCTTTTTTTCTTCTTTGTTCTATTGATAGGAGCCATTTTTGGCAGTGGCTCTGATGTAGCTAATGTTGAAAATAATTCAGTAATTGAACTAGATTTATCAAAAGTTTCTTTGGATTATGCTGGAAAATTCAATTACAAAGATTTTGATTATTTTGAAGCCAATCACGATGGATTATCTGATGTTATTTATGCAATTGAAGAAGCAAAATCTGATGATAAAATAAAAGGGATTTCTATTTTGAATGACAATTCAAATTTAGGAATGGCACAAATTAAAGTATTGCGAGAGAGTTTGGAAGATTTTAAAAAATCTGGAAAGTTTGTTTTTGCTTATGGAAATACCTTTTCTCAAAAAGAATATTATCTAAATTCTGTTGCCGATACTATATATTTAAATCCTGTTGGCGAAATGGACTTCAAAGGATTATCTTCTGAAATATTGTTTTTTAAAGATTTTCAAGAAAAATCTGGAATCAAAATGGAAGTTATTCGTCACGGAAAATATAAAAGTGCCGTAGAGCCTTTCCTTGAAAACAAAATGAGCGATGCCAATAGAGAACAAATGACAGCATTACTAAATTCGCTTTGGAATTCTGTAATTAATGATATTTCAAAAAGTAGAAATATTCCAGTAACCAAATTAAACGAAATTGCAAACGGACTTTTAGCTAGAACACCAGAAATGGCAAAAGCAACAAAACTAGTAGACAAAGTGGTTTATGAAGATGTTTATCACGATGATATTAGAAAAATATTAAAAGTTGATGCTGATGAAGACTATGAAAAAATTTCAATTTTAGATTATGCCAAAAATGTAGCTACAACTACAAGAGACTTTTCAGAAAAAAATAACATTGCAGTAATTTATGCTCAAGGCGAAATTGGCAATGGAGAAGGTGATGTTCATATGGTTGGAGAAGGTTCTATGCGCAGATCATTGCAAGATGCTAGAAAAGATGATAAAATAAAAGCCATTGTTTTACGAATTGATTCTCCAGGCGGAAATGCATTGACTTCGGATTTGATTTGGCGTGAAATTGAAATCACTAAAAAAGTAAAACCTTTAATAGTTTCAATGGGTAATCTAGCAGCATCTGGCGGTTATTATATTGCTTGCAATGCAGACAAAATTTTTGCCGAAGAAAGCACCATTACAGGATCTATTGGTGTTTTTGGAATATTGCCCAACTTTACCCAACTTACAACCAAAATTGGCATAAATGTTGAACAAGTCAATACCAATACCAATGCTGCTGGATATAGTGTTTTTTCACCATTGACTGATAATTATAAAGCATTTGCACAAGAAGGTGTCGAAAAAATTTACAACACTTTTGTTACTCGTGTAGCCACTGGTAGAAAAATGACATTTGCACAAGTAGATGCTATTGCTCAAGGTAGAGTTTGGTCTGGTGCTGAAGCAATAAAAAATGGTTTGGTAGATAATATTGGAGGTCTTGATGATGCGTTAGAATATGCTGCAAGTGTTGCAAAAATTAAAGAATATCATACAATGACTTATCCAATTTATGAGAAAAATTTTGAAGATTTATTGTCAAATCTTGGAGTGCCTTTTATGAAAACAAGAGAAAGTTTAATCAAAAATGAAATTGGTGAGGACAATTACAGAATCATCGAGCAAATTAGAAACGTTCAATCCAAAAAAGGAATACAAGCAAGTTTGCCATTTGAAATAAATATTAAGTAACATCATCATATTTCAGTTGAAATTACGTTTAAAATAATAAAAAAGTTATCAAAGTTATGGTAAAGAAAATTTTTATAGGACTAGGAATTTTTATCCTTTTAGTAGTGGTTTCCTTATTTGCAATTCCTTATTTTTTTAAGGATCAAATAAAAGCCAAAATTACAGAAGCAATAAACGAAAAAGTAGATGCTAAAGTTTCTTTTGCAGATGCAGATTTAAGTTTATTCAAAAGTTTTCCTCAAGCTAATGTTTCTATTGATAAGTTATTAATTATTAATAAAGCACCATTTGAAGGTGATACATTAGTTTCATTAGGAGAATTAAACCTTGAAATGTCTATTAAAGAATTATTGAAAGGCAAAGAAGAAACGATGCAAATTGATGCTATTTCAACTGTAAATGGATTAATAAACATTATTTTCAATAAAGATGGCGTAGGTAATTTTGACATTGCTTTAAAAGATCAAAAGAAGGATGATGCAAAAAGCAGTCCTTTATCTTTAAAAATTAAAGAATATAAAGTTGACAACTTGAGATTCAAATATTTTGACGAAAGTTCCAAAATAAAAATGACTCTCGATAGTATTAATCACAGCGGCACAGGTGATTTTGCAGCTTCAAAACTCGATTTGGTTACTACCTCTACTGCAAAAATGTCTTTGTATATGGACAAAGTCAATTATATGAAAAATGTTTCCTTGACTCTTGATGCAGTACTAGGTATTGACTTAGAAAACAGCAAATATACTTTCAAAGAAAACAAAGCTTTAATCAATAAATTACCACTAGAATTTGATGGTTTTATTCAATTGGTTGAAAAAGGCCAAGAATATGATTTGAAATTCAAAACACCTACGTCTAGTTTCCAAAACTTTTTGGGACTTATTCCTTCCGCTTACGCAGGAAGTATGAAAGATGTAAAAACCACAGGAGATTTTACAGTTGTAGGATTTGCCAAAGGTTTATATTCTGACACAACTGTTCCTAAGTTTAATATTGATATTGCTTCAAATAATGCTTCATTTCAATATCCTAATTTACCAAAATCTGTACAAAATATTGTTATTGACACAAAAATTATCAACGAAACAGGCTTACTTAATGACACCTACGTTAATCTTGATAAACTTTCGTTCAAAATAGATCAAGATGTTTTTAACGCCAAAGCAAATATTAGAAACATAACCGTAAATCCATTGGTTGATGCCCAATTGAAAGGAATCATCAATTTGGCAAATGTCTCAAAAGCATATCCAATTCAATTAAAAACACCGCTTTCTGGAATTTTAAATGCTGATGTTGTAACCAAATTTGATATGCAATCTGTTGAAACTAGTCAATACGAAAAAATGCAAAATTCAGGTAATATGACACTAACAGGATTTAAATATGTTGATGAAACCAACAAAGCAATGAATATCAACAAGGCTATTGTTCAGTTTACCAATACCCGAATAAATTTACAAGAATTAGATTTAACAACAGGTAAAACCGATATGAAAGTCAATGGTATTCTTGATAATTTTTATGGTTTTATGTTTAAAAATCAAGAATTAAAAGGAAACTTCAATATGCAATCTAACCAATTTGCAGTTGCTGATTTTATGTCAACTGAAACTCCAAAAGCAAACGAAAAACCTAAAGATGCGGTAAAAATTCCAGCGTTTTTAAATTGTTCCTTAAATGCAAAAGCCAACACCGTTTTATATGATAATTTGATATTGAAAGATGTTTCTGGAAAAGTAATTATTAAAGACCAAAAAGCAACTTTAGAAAATGTAAAAACGTCTATTTTTGGCGGACAAATTGCTGCAAATGGTTCGGTTTCTACTAAAGAAAAAACGCCTGTTTTCAATATGAACTTGGGTTTGAATGGTGTTGATATTCAACAAACTTTTACCCAACTTGAAATGATGAAAAAAATTGCACCTATTGCAGGTGTGATAAATGGTAAATTAAATTCGACCATAAAAATATCCGGAAATCTAGATGCTAAAGAAATGACTCCTGATTTAAATTCTATTTCTGGTGATTTAATTGGTCAATTGCTTTCGACAACTGTAAATCCTAGCAACTCTGAATTATTAAACAAATTAGACGAAAATGTTTCGTTTTTGGATTTAAAAAGTTTGAATCTAAACGACCTTAAAGCTGCCTTAACTTTTAAAGATGGAAAAGTAAATGTGAAACCATTTGACATCAAATACAAAGACATCAAAGTAAATGTTGGCGGTCAGCATGGTTTTGATCAGAACATGAATTATAATCTTAAATTTGATGTTCCCGCAAAATATTTAGGTACAGAAGCCAATAAACTCATTGCAAAATTGACTCCTGCCGAAGCTAATAAACTTGAGAATATTCCAGTAAATGCTATACTTTCAGGAAATTTCAAAAGCCCAAAAGTGAGTACTGATATGAAAAGTGCTATTACCAATCTAACAACTCAATTGGTAAAACAACAAAAAGACAAATTGGTAAAACAAGGGACAACTGCCCTAACTGATTTGATTAATAAAAACAAAAAACCTGGAGACACTACCAAAACGGTTATACCAACCACTAAAGAAGAAATTAAAGAAAAAGCGAAAGAAGAAGTAAAAAATAAGGCAAAAGACTTGTTGAATGGCTTTTTTAACAAGAAGAAAAAAGAATAAAAATATTTAAAACCCTTTCATTAAAATGTATTGAAAGGGTTTTTTATTATAACTTTATGCTTACTACATAACCTTCAGAACTACGTATATTAAAAACGGTACCGTTATCAAAAAGCAAGTATTGCCCTTTTATTCCGGTCAAAATTCCCTTAAAATTAGGGGTTTTATCAAGACTTAAACTGGTCACTTTTTTTGGATATTCTAATACTGGATAATGCATTTCATACAAATCATTTTTCTCTAAATGATAAAACTCCTGAACTTCTGATGGTAACAAGTTTTGCAGTTTCAATTTTTCTTGGACCAAATCAATATTAACAATATCATTGGTAAGCATTTTTCTCCAATTGGTTTTGTCTGAAAAATAATTCTTTAGTGCCACTTCAGTTATTCCGGCCAAATATCGATTAGGAACTTCTACAATTGTCAATGCTTTTTCTGCACCTTGATCAATCCATCTTGTAGGAACTTGTGTTTTTCTGGTCACTCCTACTTTTACTTCGCTTGACAATGCTAAATATACAATATGTGGCTGCAACTGTACTTTTTTTTCGTACCCTAAATCTCTATCTTCTATCTCTAAATGAGCCGTACTCAATTCTGGTTTCAAAATCCAATCTCCAACAGCTGCACTAGAATAAAAACAGTCATAACAAAATCCTTGTCGGAAAATTTTCTTTTTTTTATGACAATTCAAACATTCATATCCTTCAAACTGAATGGTTATTTCTTTATTTAAAACCTGATTCAAATTCAAAAAACTATTTTCAAAAACCAGATAATATTGAATCGGATTTCCAAATTCGGTTTGCATTTTGGTAAGAACTCCTTCGTAAGTCATTTTGAATTTAGTTTATGAATTTTTTTTTAGTATTTTTGGTAAAGTTAAAAATCAAAAATCAAAAAACCTAAATCAAAAAATGCCATTACCAATAATCAATTCGTTTGCTTCTTGGGTTTTGAAACAACGCATTCATCAAATAGAGTTGTTTTTAAAATACCCACACGAAGTACAAGAAGAATTACTGATGAATCTTATTA
Source organism: Flavobacterium sp. (assembly GCA_043748275.1). Classification (GTDB taxonomy): domain Bacteria; phylum Bacteroidota; class Bacteroidia; order Flavobacteriales; family Flavobacteriaceae; genus Flavobacterium. The sequence goes on from JAYTNO010000212.1 coordinate 6,510, forward strand.
GATCATCAGAAAACACAATTATTGGAAAAAAATATGATTATTTCTCAATAAAATCATATCAAACGTTTACCGAAAGAGTGCCTATTTCAAGCTATGAAGAACTCGAACCTTTAATAGAATTAACAAGGCAAGGAGAGCAAAATGTATTTTGGAATACACCCATAAAATGGTTTGCAAAATCGTCTGGAACTACTAATGCTAAAAGTAAATTTATTCCAGTAAGTACAGAAGCATTAGAAGATTGTCATTATAAAGGAAGTAAAGATTTATTGTGTCTTTATTTGAATAATAACGAAAGCTCTGAACTCTTTATTGGAAAAAGCCTTCGTTTGGGTGGTAGTTCTCAAATTTATGAAAATAACAATACCTATTTTGGTGATTTGTCAGCAATTTTAATTGAAAATATGCCTATTTGGGCAGAATTCAGTAGCACGCCAAGCAATAAAGTTTCTTTGATGAGTGAATGGGAAACTAAAATTCCTGCCATTATTAACGAAGCTAAAAACGAAAATGTTACTAGTTTTGCTGGCGTTCCTTCTTGGATGCTTGTGCTTTTAAATAAAGTTTTAGAAGAAACAGGAAATGGTAATTTATTTGATATTTGGCCCAACCTCGAAGTTTATTTTCACGGTGGTGTAAGTTTTGATCCTTACAGAGAACAATTCAAAAAAATATTGCCAAAAAACGACTTCAAGTACTATGAAATATACAATGCTTCAGAAGGATTTTTTGCCATTCAAGATCTCAATAACTCAAGCGAATTATTACTTATGTTGGATTATGGTATTTTTTATGAATTTATTCCTATGGATATTTTTGGATCACCAAACCAATATGCAATTCGATTATCTGAGGTTGAATTAAACAAAAATTATGCAATTGTTATTACTACAAATGCAGGATTATGGCGATATTTAGTTGGAGACACGGTTCGATTTACTTCGTTAAATCCATACCGAATAAGAGTTACTGGCAGAACCAAGCATCATATTAATGTTTTTGGTGAAGAGTTAATGGTTGAAAATTCTGATGCTGCCATTGCAAAAACTTGTGAATTGACAAAAACGGAAGTCGTAGATTATACCGTTGCTCCTATTTTTATGAAAGACAAAGAGAAAGGTGCTCACGAATGGATAATCGAGTTTAAGAAAAATCCAGATAATCCATTGGAGTTTCAAAAAATTCTTGATGAAACTTTGCAATCGTTAAATTCTGATTATGAGGCCAAAAGATACAATAATATGACTTTAAATCCGTTAGTTA
>JAYTNO010000213.1:0-18397 GCA_043748275.1 Flavobacterium sp.
ACGGCTACACAAACCAATGGCACGGTCAAGATTATAAAGGAAGAGAATTACCAGACGCAACTTATTATTATTACATAAAATTTAAAACAAATGAAGAAAAAACAGGTTGGGTATATGTTACAAGACCATAACTAGCCTTTTAAATAAGCTTCTCGTACTTTTTTGAATAAGTTTGACGAATAGACAAAGTCTACAACGGCCTGATTATCTGTTCTAAAAATTTCTTCTTTGGTGCCTTGCCATTCTTTTAAACCGTTTTTTAAGAAGACAATATTCTCACCTATTTCCATTACTGAGTTCATATCATGACTATTTATTACAGTTGTGATATTATATTCCTCGGTAATTTCTTTAATCAGATTATCAATTAAAATAGAGGTATTAGGATCTAAACCTGAATTTGGTTCATCGCAAAAAAGATATTTCGGATTATTTACAATTGCTCTTGCAATAGCAACACGTTTTTGCATTCCTCCAGAAATTTCAGATGGTAGTTTTTTGTTGGCATCAATAAGATTGACTCTTTTTAATACAAAATCAACTCTATCTTGAATTTCAGATTTTGAATTACTGGTAAACATTTTCAAAGGAAAACCTACATTTTCTTCAACTGTCATAGAATCAAAAAGAGCACTTCCTTGAAAAACCATTCCAATTTCAGTGCGCAATTCTCTTTTTTCATCTGCAGTTAATTCTGAATATATTCTGCCATCAAAAGAAATGGTTCCTTTGTCTGGTGAATGAATTCCTAATAGACTTTTTAGAAGAACTGTTTTGCCAGAGCCACTTTGTCCAATTATCAAATTGGTCTTTCCGGTTTCAAAAACAGTAGAAACTCCTTTCAAAACTTTACTATCTCCAAATGATTTTTCTAAATTTTTTACTTCTATCATTTGGTTAATAATAATTGTGTTAATATATAATTGACTAGAATAATGGTTACAGCAGTCCAAACAAATGAAACTGTACTTGCTTTACCAACTTCTAATGCGCCACCTTTCATATAGTATCCGTGAAAAGAAGGAATTGTTGCTAAAATCAAGGCAAATACAAAGGTTTTTATAAAAGCATAAGCAATATGAAATGGAATAAATTCTTGTTGTATTCCTCCAACAAAATCAGTACTTGAAGCAAAACCACCGTAAACTGCTGCAACCCAACCTCCAAAAATTCCTAAAAACATACTTATTCCAATTACAAAAGGATACAAAAGCAAAGCAATAAGTTTAGGAAATACTAAATAGTTTAAAGAATTTACACCCATAACTTCTAGTGCATCAATTTGTTCGGTAACTCGCATGGTACCAATACTAGATGTAATAAAGGAACCCATTTTTCCTGCCATAATTATAGACATAAAAGTTGGTGCAAATTCTAAAATTACTGATTGTCTTGTAGCAAAACCTATAAGATATTTTGGTATCAAAGGATTGGTTAAATTTAATGCTGTTTGTATAGCAACAACACCACCAACAAAAAAGGAGATAAATGCAACGATTCCTAAAGAACCTATAATCAAATCATCTATTTCTTTGAATATAAGATTTCGCATCACCGACCATTTGGTGGGTTTGTTGAAAATTTCTTTCCACATCAAAAAATATTTTCCTATTTGAGAAAGGTATCGAACGAGCATCATAGTTTATGAAATATTGTCAAAAATACTAAGAAGTTATGAGTTTTGAGTTATGAGTTTTGTTTTTTAGTTTAAAACAGTTTTTCTTTTATTTTCTTTAATCGATAGTTGCGTATGAACTTGGCTTGTTCTTCTGATACTAAAAGTGGTTTTTGGTCTGATTTGGCTTTCCAAAAACCTTTGATATAATCTAGAAACAAAAGTGGTTTTTTCTTCATCATTGCCAATTTTGCAGACGCAATTGCTGTTATCCAAAAACCATAACCTAATGTATAAAATGCTTCACCTTGTTTGTAACGTGCCATTTTGTTATAGTTGGCACCAGTTGGTTTAAGGTGTTTTACTTTTAATGTAGCATCAGTAACCACTTTCCAATTATAGAATTTACATAGCAATTCATCAACAGTATCCCAACCCATTGCAAGTTTTAAGCCTCCAATTTGTTTGAAACATTCTTTTCTATAGGCTTTGAATGCGCCACGAATATGATCTTTATCCGTAAGATTTTCTAAAATCCATTCTCCATTTTTTTCGATGTATGCAAATCCGCCAACCATTCCTATTGTTTTATCCGATTTAAAATGTTTGATAATTGTTTCAAAATAATTTGGAGGAAAAATCAAATCGGCATCTGCTTTTACTATAAAATCGTAATTTTCTTCTAAAGTTGCCAACCCTTTTTGAAAAGCTTGAATAACTTTACTTCCTGGTAAATGGATTGCATCCGAAGTTGTATTGACAATACTTATTATAGAATTTGAATTTGCTAAGGTTGTAATTATTTGCAAAGTAGCATCAATAGAATTATCGTTGACTATTACAATTTTTTGAGGTAAAATAGTTTGTTGTAACAAAGATTGAATTGTCAATGCAATAAAATCTTGTTCGTTGTGTGTGGGAATTACAATAAAGTATTTCATTTTAGTTTTAAAAAGACAAAATTAGTTAAATAAAAAAAAGGATCTCAATATGAAATCCTTTTTTAACTAATTCAAATTAAAAACAAAAAACTAATCGTTATCGGCAACTTGTGAAGTTCTTTTTACAAATGCCTCAATATTGTCATAAACCACTGGTATTACTTCTTTTCCAGATTTATCAATAAATCCTAATTTATCTTTGCTATCTTTTACTAAAGACCAGTTTTTTCTTACCGCATCAAATTTTTCAACATTTACATATTTTACTGGAACTATTAAATTTCCATCTTTATCTACAAATCCTTTAAGACCTCCTGATTCTACCATCATCCAATCTTTAGAGTATTCTCCAAACATTCCAACTTTATCATAGATTGGCGGAACAATTTCTTTTCCTGCATCATCAATAAATCCGAATTTACCTCCTTTTTGAACCATAGCCCATCCTAGATTATAATAGTTATAACTATTAATTACTTCATATTTTGGTTCTACAATAATTTTTCCAGTTTTATCAATAAATCCATATAAACTATTTAATCCAACTTTTGACCAATTTGGATGAAGTTTATCAAAATCATCAACAGATGTATATTTTGCTGGAATAATTTCTACTCCGTTTTCATTGATTACTCCAAACTTATCATCAGAGCTTACAATAAATAATTTTTGACCAAAAGAAATGGTACATAATAATAGGGCTACGCTTGTGTAAAATACTTTCATAATCTAGGTTTGTTTAAATTTAGGGTTATTTGATTTTTAATTACAATTCAATACTACAAAAACAAATCGATTAAAAACAAATAAAATCGATTAAGTACCTGTATTTACATTTTAAATATATAATTTTCTTACATTAATAATGCTAAACTCCTCAATACATATAAATTGAAATGAAAATTATTTGAATATTTTAATTAATTAAAACTTTAGAATTTAATATAAAATAAAAAAAGGGATCTCTTTTGAAGAAATCCCTTTTTTGAATTTATTTTAATTAATTATTAGTTTGAATCTGCAACAACAGATTTCTTTTTAGTGAAAGCTTCTATATTATCATAAACAACAGGAATTACTTCTTTACCCGTTTTGTCAATAAAACCTAGTTTATCTTTTCTGTCTTTTACTAAAGCCCAGTTTTTTCTAACTTTATCAAATTTTTCTATTTCAACATATTTCAAAGGTACAATTACATTCCCTTCTTTATCTACAAATCCTTTAAGTCCATCTGATTCAACAAGCATCCAATCTTTATAATATTCGCCAAAATTTCCTACTTTATCATATACAGGTTGTACAATTTCCTTACCTAAATCATCAATAAAGCCAATTTTTCCTTCTTTTTGTACTAATGCCCATCCTTCATTATAAGAATTATAATTATTTATTACTTCATATTTTGGTTCAATGATAATTTTACCTCTTTTGTCTATAAAACCATATAGATTGTTTAAACCTACTTTAGACCACTCGAGATGAACTTTATCAAAATCTTCAACAGAGGTATATTTAGTTGGAATAATTTCTACTCCGTTTTCATTGATTACTCCAAACTTATCATCAGAGCTTACAATAAATAATTTTTGTCCGAAGGAAATAGTGCATAATAGTAATGCTGCACTTGTGTAAATTGCTTTCATAATTTAGTTTTGTTTAAATTTAGGGTTGTTTAATTAACATATTATGGAGCAATGATATTGCAATACATCGATAAAAAACAAATTTTATCGACAAATTACATACATTTTAAAAAAATAACTGTATTTATCTTACAAATAATAGAAGGGATAATTAGTGAGTAAATAAATTATTACTTCACTTTCTCAGCGTAGATAATATAGTATCTGTTGGTAAACATTCTTAATAAAGGACGAATACCTATTTTATTTACAGGATTTGTAAATTGCTGTCTATCAATAATTTTCCAACCTGTTTTTTCTAAAAGCCAATCGAGTTGCCAATCTTCAAATTCGTGATAGTGTCTATCCCATTTATCGGTTTTACTTCTATAAGCAGGAGAAAACCACAATCGCATAGGAATTGAAATAAATAATTTATCTGCTTTTATTTCTTTTAATATAGTGTAGGGATTTAGCAAATGTTCAAAAATTTCGAATGCAGTAACTACTTCTTGGTTAGATTTTTGTAATGAAAATTGATTTTCATCTAAATCTTCTCCAGATGTATTTTGCACATTAAACCCTTCTTGAATCATTATTTTAGAAAAAGGATTTTCAACTCCTAGATCAAGAATAGATTCAGTTTTATTGATATGCTTTTTTAAAAATGCTAAAGTAATTTTGAATCGTTTATTGGGAAATGTCTTTTCGTACATAGTTATGAAATAAGTTACATTCTATAAACAAAAGCATTTATATTCATTCCTGCACCAACAGAAGCAAAAAGAATAATATCTCCTTTATGAATTTCTTGGTTTTCTAACTTTCTTTTTACAAGTAAATCATAAAGGGTAGGAACTGTTGCAACACTAGAGTTTCCTAATTTATGAATACTCATTGGCATAACTCCTTTTGGTGGAACTTGATTGTATAATTTAAAAAAACGATGAATAATGGCTTCATCCATTTTTTCATTTGCTTGATGTATTAATACTTTTTTTACATCTGAAATTGAAATTCCACTTTCCTCTAAACAAGTTGCCATTGCTTTTGGCACTTCGTTCAAAGCAAATTCATATATTTTTCTTCCATGCATTTTAATGTATCGAACATCTTGATCTATATCTTTATTGAAAGAATTTCCAAAAAACAAATAATCTGCCTCATCAGTTGCAAAAGTTGCCGAAGAAATAGATAAGATTCCACCTTCTTCTTCTGTAGCTTCAATTATTGTTGCACCTGCACCATCAGAATAAATCATACTATCTCTATCATGAATATCAACCACTCTGGATAAAGTTTCTGCACCAATAACCATACATTTTTTTGCCATTCCGGCTTTTATAAATGCTGTAGCATGAATAACACCTTCTATCCAACCCGGGCAACCAAATAAGACATCGTATGCAACACATTTTGGGTTTTTTATACGAAGTTTTTGTTTCACTCTAGAGGCAAGACTAGGAACTGCATCCGATTGAATGGCATTTTGTTTTACATTACCAAAGTTATGTGCAAAAATAATATAATCTAAAGTTTCAGGATCAATTTTCGAGTCTAATATAGCTTTTTCTGCTGCAAAGAATGCAATATCAGAAGTCAATAAATTATCATCAGCATAACGACGTTCTTCAATTCCTGTTATTTCTTTAAATTTCTTAGCTACAACTTCATTTGAATATGAAAATGGAGTACCATCATCATTCAAAAATTGATGCTTGGAGAAATCTGAATTTGTTACGATTTGGTTTGGAATATAGCTTCCAGAACCTGTAATTTTGATGTTCATTTTAGAAATATTAGCACTACGAATATATTAATATTTGAAATAAATTATACTATAAAATTTAAAGAATTGATTTCAATTGCGAATTATTCAATTAACATTATCTTAATTTATTAATAATATAATTTTACTTTAATTGATTGGCAATTTTAATTTGCATTACGGTGGCAATATTGAGTGCTTGTGTTTTAATTTGCTCTGCTTTTTCGCCTTTAAAATAGGTATCAACAGTAGTAAAAAAATGATTTAACCAGATTTTGAAAAGTTCTGGTGTTAGAGGCTCTTTAATATTAATATCTAAATGAATCTGAGTTAAATTTTTCACATAACCTCCTGTTCCTAAAATTGCTTGTGACCAAAAGGTAACTAAAATAGGTAAATGTTCTTCTAAATGAATTTTAACAATGTCAGTAAAAATATAGCTTATAGAATCGTCTGAAAGTAGTTTTTTATAAAACTCATCTACGAGTAAAAATAAGTCTTCTTGGTTTTGAATGTCGTTCATAATTATAAAAAAATGTCCCGATTTCTCGAGACATTTATTGAATATTTTAATTTTCCATGTAGGCTTCAATTGGCGCACAACTACAAACTAAGTTTCTATCACCATATGCTTCATCAGCACGACGAACAGTTGGCCAAAATTTATTTTCTGCAATATAGTCTAGAGGAAAAGCAGCTTGTTCTCGAGTATAAGGATAAGTCCAAGTATCTGTGGTTATCATAGCTAATGTATGTGGAGAATTTTTCAAAACATTGTTTGGATTGTCTACAACTGCTGATTCAATTTCTTTTCTAATAGAAATCATTGCATCACAAAAACGATCTAACTCAGCCAAATCTTCACTTTCTGTTGGCTCAATCATTAAAGTTCCTGCAACAGGAAAAGAAACAGTTGGCGCGTGAAAACCATAATCCATTAATCGTTTTGCAATATCTGTAACTTCAATTCCTTTTTCTTTAAATGGTCTACATTCCAAAATCATTTCGTGAGCTGCTCGACCCATTTCTCCAGAATATAATGTATCATAATGTCCGTTTAATTTTTCTTTTATATAATTGGCATTTAAAATAGCATATTCTGTTGATTTTTTTAATCCCTCAGCACCCAACATACAAATATAACCATATGAAATTAAGCAAACTAAAGCTGAACCCCAAGGCGCAGCAGAAATTGCGGTAATTGCATTTTCACCTCCTGTTGGAATAACCGGATTTGTTGGCAAAAAAGGAACTAATTGTGGAGCTACACAAATTGGTCCAACTCCTGGACCACCACCACCATGAGGAATTGCAAATGTTTTATGCAAGTTTAAATGACAAACATCAGCCCCAATTGTGGCGGGATTTGTCAAGCCGACTTGTGCATTCATATTAGCACCATCCATATAAACTTGTCCGCCGTTATCATGAATTAATTTTGTGATTTCAATAATAGCTGCTTCAAAAACTCCGTGAGTAGATGGGTAAGTCACCATTAAACAAGATAGATTGTCTTTGTGCAGAATTGCTTTTTCACGTAAATCCTCTACATCTATATTTCCGTTTTCAAGGGTTTTTGTAACCACAACTTGCATTCCTGCCATAGCAGCAGACGCAGGATTTGTTCCGTGTGCCGAAGAAGGAATCAACGCAATATTTCTATGAAAATCTCCTCGAGATTGGTGATAAGCACGTATAACCATCAATCCAGCATATTCGCCTTGCGCACCAGAATTAGGTTGCAATGTTGTGCCTGAAAAACCTGTAATTACATTTAATTGTTGTTCTAATTTCTGCAACATTTCTTGGTAACCTTGTGCTTGATTAAGTGGAGCAAAAGGATGAATATTATTCCATTGTGCCATACTTAATGGTAGCATTTCTGAAGCTGCATTTAGTTTCATCGTACAAGATCCTAATGAAATCATAGAATGATTTAGTGCCAAATCTTTTCGCTCTAGCATCTTAATGTAACGCATCATTGCACTTTCTGAATGGTATTTATTAAATACATCATATTTCAAGAAAGTAGATTTTCTTATTAATTGATTAGGAATTTGATTTTCAGTTTTTAATTCTGAAATTAAAGTAGCTTCTTTATCTAGTGATTTTGCAAAAATTGAAACTATCAAATTCAAATCTGCAATTGAAGTAGTTTCGTTTAAAGAAATTGAAACTGTATTTTCATCGATATAATAAAAATTTACTTCGTTTTGTTCAGCTATTGCTTTTACTTTTGAAGCATTTACTTTTATAACTATAGTATCAAAATAAGAAGTATTGGTTTGATACAATCCTAGTTTTTCTAATTCATTTGCCAATGTTACTGCAGACGAATGCACTTTGTCTGCAATATATTGCAACCCTTTTGGTCCGTGATAAACAGCATACATTCCAGCCATAACAGACAACAATACTTGAGCGGTACAAATATTTGAAGTAGCTTTATCTCGCTTAATATGCTGTTCTCTAGTTTGCAATGCCATACGCAAAGCACGGTTTCCATTTGTATCAACTGTCACACCAATAATTCTTCCAGGCATACTGCGTTTGTACTCCTCTTTGGTTGCAAAATATGCAGCGTGTGGACCACCATAACCTAACGGAATTCCGAAACGTTGTGTTGTTCCAAGTACCACATCAGCACCCATTTCTCCTGGAGAAGTAAGTTTTACCAAACTCAAAATATCTGCTGCAACAGCTACTTTAATTTCGTTGGCTTTTGCTTTTGCTATAAAACTTGTATAATCATTAACTTGACCAAATTTTCCTGGATATTGAAGAATAGCACCGAAAAAATCTGATGCAAAATTAAATTCTTCGTGGTTTCCGATAACCAATTCTACACCAATTGGAGTGGAACGAGTTTGTAATACCGATAATGTTTGTGGTAAAATCTCCTCTGAAACAAAGAATTTACATACATTATTTTTCTTTTGATCACGAGTTCTTACGTCATATAACAAAGCCATTGCTTCTGCTGCTGCAGTACTTTCGTCAAGAAGAGAAGCATTCGCGATTTCCATTCCGGTTAATTCTATTACCATCGTTTGAAAATTCAAGATTGCTTCTAATCTCCCTTGTGCAATCTCTGCTTGATATGGCGTGTAAGCTGTGTACCAACCTGGATTTTCGAAAATATTTCTTTGAATAACAGCTGGGATTATGGCTTGATTATATCCTAAACCTATATAGGACTGAAATACTTTATTTTTGTTTCCTAAAGCTAAAATATGCTTTGCAAATTCATACTCGGTCATTGCTGGATCCAATTCCAAATCTTTTTTTAATCGAATATCATCTGGAAGTGTTTCATAAATCAATTGATCTATTGACGCAACTCCTATTGTTTTGAACATATGTTGAAGATCGTTTTCTCGTGGCCCAATGTGTCTTAGAGCAAAAGCATCTGTTTTCATAGAATAGTGAAGTAATTGTGTTTTTTTGAAGCACAAATTTATGGATTATTCTCAAAGAAAATAGGGTTTATGCAATTGATTTTTGAGAATTTTTGAACCAAAACAGCATCTTATTAACAGTTTGATTAATTTTACAAAATGCGACTTCTAATAAAACCATTCGATTTTTATATAAATTCATCAATTCATGTTGGAATAGCGGTATTTTGTTTGGTTCAAATAACAATTTTATCAAATCATATAATTGGATTAAATAACTATTCCACTTGTGTTTTTTTTGGTACAGTATTGGGTTATAATTTTTTGAAATATTATGAAGTTCATAAAAAATGGATTTATTATTTTAGAAACCATTTAGGAACCTTGCTAATTAGTTTTTTAGCATTTATAGGATTTTTGATTTCATTTATAAAGTTGGAATTTACGATTCAAAAATCTATATTATTTGCAGGTCTATTTGTATTATTTTATCCTTTTATTAGAAAATACGGATGGTTAAAAATATTTTGGGTGAGTCTTGTAGTTACCTTCATCACAACTTATATACCTTTTCAAACTGAAAAACTATCGCAAAACAATTTTGTTATAAATTTATTCCAGCGTTATTTAATAATTGTGAGTTTACTAATTCCCTTTGAGATTTTAGACAGTACAACAGATGACACTTCTATGAATACTTTACCACAACGATTTGGGATAAAAAAAGCAAAGTTGTTTGGGATAATATTAGTCATTCCGTTTATCATTCTTGAATTTTTTAAAGTAAATTCATCATTAATTATTCTTCCTATTAGTCTTTTAACAGTAGGTTTTATAGTTTTTTCAAAAATAGGAAGAAACAAATATTATACTTCTTTTTGGGTCGAAAGTATACCTATTATTTGGTGGATTTTATTGTTTTTTAATAAATAATTTATTAAATAGGTGAATATAATCACCGATTAAGATATTAAATCGGTGAATATATTCACTTAAATAACTATATATTTGGTGAATTTAAATATATTTTATATTTTTGTTGAAATTTAACGTTATGTTTTCTAGAGATTTAACATCAGTAGTGCAGAAAAATCTCCTTAAAGGGAAAGTAATTGTAATTATTGGCCCGAGACAAGTAGGCAAAACCACATTGATACATTCATTATTAAAAAACAAAGAGTATTTGTTTTTGGATGGTGATGACCAAGCTATTTGTGATATGATTGCAACAGCAAATACTGAAAATCTAAGAAACATTATTGGCACTTATAAATATATTTTTATTGATGAAGTACAACGTATTCCTAATATTGGGTTGAAATTAAAAATCATTGTAGATCAAATCAAAAATGCGCAAGTAATTGTAAGTGGTTCATCAGCTTTTGAAATAAATAACTCAACCCAAGAACCACTTACTGGTAGAAAGTTTGAATATCAAATGTTTCCTATTTCATGGACAGAATTCGAGAAAGGAGTTGGTTTTATAAAAGCCAATCAGCAGTTGGAATTGCGCATGCTTTATGGAATGTACCCTGACGTGATTAATAATTTTGGTAACGAATATGAAATTCTTAAAAACTTAGTTTCTAGTTATTTGTACAAAGATATTTTGGCATTGGCAGGAATTCGAAAATCGGATGTTTTGCAAAAAATACTGCAAGCTTTGGCATTGCAAGTTGGAAGCGAGGTGAGTTATAACGAAATTGCACAACTCGTTGGTATTGATAAAAATACAGTTAATAATTATATTGATTTACTCGAAAAAAGTTTTGTTATTTTTAGATTAACTAGTTTTCGTAAAAATATTAGAAATGAAATAAAAGCCAACAAAAAGATTTATTTTTATGATAATGGTGTTCGAAATATGATAATTGGAAACTTTAATAATCTCGATTTGCGACAAGATAAAGGTGCGTTGTGGGAAAATTTTATCATTGCCGAAAGAATGAAACATTTGTCGTACACGCAAAGTTTGGCGCGACCGTTTTTTTGGCGCACCACAACGCAGCAAGAAATAGATTATATCGAAACCAACGCCGATGCAATGGCTGCTTTTGAATTTAAATGGGCAAACACTAAAAAAGCAAAATTACCTAAATCATTTGTTGAGGCATATAATCCTAGTTTTTTGGTGGTGAATAAAGAGAATTTTAGGGAGTTTTTGAAAGATTAACTTTCCGAAATCTCCTTTAATACACGATTTCGTTCTAATAAAAAATTTGCCAAATGTCTTTTTAAAAATAAATAATCAAATACTTGTCCAAAAACCCAAAACGGAGTTTCGTAACACAACTTATCAGTCACTGTTGTAACTTCGTTTTGTTCTTCAAAAAAATGTTCGTGTTTGAATGTTTTAAATTTACCTTCTTCCATTTCGTCAACAAAATAATCGTAGAAATTCATTACTGTTATTCTACTTTTATGGGTTAAGTAAAAACCAAAATGTTTGCCACGCCAAGTAACGGTTTCGTTAAGATTTATTAATCCTGAAGTTACACCAGCAATTGCTTTTTCGTTAGTTCCTGTAGCCGAATTTTGATGTATATCAATATTCCGATTAATATTAAAAACTTTTTGTATTGGTGCTTTTACTTTGGTTATTAAGTGTATTGTTGTCATTTTATAATTTATAATGTCCAATTAGATTATGAATAAATAACAAGGTATTTACAATAGCAAAAAGTACAAACAAACTATTCATTCCATAACTTCCAATTTTAAACAATTTTCGTTTCGGAATATCATACATAGGATAATAAGCAATTTGTGTGGCAACTTTTCCAACCCAATAGGCAGCAATTAATCCTGTCAAAGCAACAGCTAAAGCAGATTGTTCTTTAAGTTCGGATGTAAATAAAATCGCAATTAACCCAAAAGAAAAATTTAAACCTTGAATGTATCTTCCATAGGTTTTTGCAATTTCTTGATTTAATGGTTTTAGCTGTTTTACATCATTATACCAATCAAAAACTTGATGACGAATATAAGGGTAAATTAATGCGGTAAAAATTTGACCAATTCCACTTAAAATGATTAGCCAATTTGGGATTGTTATATTCATAATATTTTATTTATAATTTTCTAAACCAACCCAGTACGTTTCAACAACGCATCTAGTTTCGGTTCTTGACTTTTTTATATTAACTTCTTCACCTGTTTACTATTCAACAACGCTTTCATTTGAGTAATTGCAATTGTATTAAGCTGAATTAATCGTTCTGATTGTAATTGACCTTGATGTATAAATACCGAATTCAAACTTTCTAAATTTGATAAAACTACTAATTGCTCAATAGTTGCCATATCTCTAATATTTCCTTCGATTTTTGGGTTTTCGTCACGCCATTGCTTGGCTGTAATTCCAAATAAAGCAACTTTTAATAAATCGGCTTCGTTGGCATAAACAAAGTTTACTTTTGATTTATCAAGTGTTTCGGGAATTAAATTTGCTTTTATTGCATCGGTATGAATATGATAATTTACCTTGGCTAAATTGCGTTGAAAATTCCAGTCTAGTTTTAATCGGTCGTTTTCATCCTCTTTTAACCGTTGAAATTCTTTGATTACATATAGTTTAAACTCAATCGAAATCCAAGAAGCAAATTCTAAAGCAATATCCTTGTGAGCAAAAGTTCCGCCATATCGTCCTGATTTGGAAATTATACCTATCGCACCAGTATTTTCAATCCATCTTTTTGGAGTCATAACAAAACTGTTTAATCCAGCTTGTTTTTTAAACCCCTCGAATTCGAGGGGTTTAAAATTTGAATTATAAATTGTTTCCCAAAACCCTAAAAGTTCAATGGTATTTCGGTTTCTCATCCAATTTTGAATAATTGTGTCGGTATGTTCAGCATCTTTATGACGAGCAATATCCGTTAAAGATATATAGTCATTATTATTTTCTTGATAAATGACAATATCAATTCCTTGAATATTTATTGTTTTATTTTTTGCCATAAATATGAAATCTAAATTCGTAAATCTTCAATCAAATATCTAAACCAACCCAGCACGTTTCAACAACGCATCTACTTTTGGTTCTTGACCACGAAACTTTTTATACAATTCCATTGGCAATTCGGTTCCGCCTTTTGAAAGGACATTATCTTTGAATTTGGTAGCGACTTCTTTATTGAAAATTCCCTTTTCTTGAAAATAAGCAAAGGCATCTGCATCCAAAACTTCTGCCCATTTGTAACTGTAATAACCAGAAGAATAACCTCCGGCAAAAATGTGTGAGAAGGAAACCGACATACAGTTTTCGGCCACATCAGGATACAATGTTGTGCCTTCAAATGCTGCTTTTTCGAATGCTTTTACATTGGTAATTTCGGTTGGATTGTTGCTGTGAAAAGCCATGTCTAATAAACCGAAACTCAATTGACGCAAAGTAGCCATACCTTCTTGAAAACTGGCACTTTCCTTGATTTTTTCGACATATTCTTGAGGAATGATTTCTCCGGTTTCGTAATGTTTTGCAAACAATGCTAACGCTTCTGGCTCATAACACCAGTTTTCCATAACTTGAGAAGGTAATTCTACAAAATCCCAATATACTGATGTTCCAGACAAACTTGGATAAACTGTATTGGCCAACATTCCGTGTAATCCGTGACCAAATTCGTGAAACAAAGTGGTAACTTCATTGAATGTTAAAAGTGACGGTTTGGTTTGGGTTGGTTTTGTAAAATTGCAAACGTTAGAAATATGAGGTCTTTCGTTTACACCGTCTTTTATGTATTGTGATTTGAAACTGGTCATCCAAGCGCCATTTCGTTTTCCTTTTCGTGGGAAAAAATCGGCGTAGAATATGGAAACTAGTTCGCCAAATTCGTCTTTTACTTCATAGGTAGTAACTTCTTCGTGGTATGTATCGATGTCGAAAACTTCGGTAAAGGTTAATCCGTATAATTTTCCGGCAATTGTAAATGCACCATTTAGAACATTTTCTAACTGAAAATAAGGTTTTAATTTCTCGTCATCCAAATTGAATAATTTCTGTTTCAATTTTTCTGAGTAATACGATCCATCCCATTTTTCCAGATGATTAATTCCGTCCAATGCTGCGGCGAAAGCGGATAATTCTGCAAATTCTCTTTGGGCTGCAGGTTTTGCTTTTGTCAATAAATCATTCAAAAACGATTTTACTTTTTCTGGATTTTGCGCCATTCGTTCTTCTAAAACAAAGTGTGAATGAGTGGCGTATCCTAATAAATTAGCTCTTTCAAAACGAAGTTTAGCGATTTTTAGGGTAATTTCTTGATTGTCGAATTGGTTGTTTTGGAATGCTTTTTTTCCGGCTGCGATGGCAATTTCTTTTCGCAACGCACGATTTTCGGCATAGGTAATAAAAGGTAAATAACTTGGCATATCTAATGTAAAAATCCAACCTTCCAATTCTTTTGATTTTGCTAATGCTTTTGCGGCTTCGATTGTGCCTTCTGGCAAACCTTTTAAATCATTTTCATTTGTAATATGCAATTGATAATTATTGATTTCTTCTAAAACATTTTCGCTATAGGTTAGTTTTAATTTTGCCAATTGCGTATCTATTTCACGAAGTTGTGATTTTTTTTCATCTGATAGCAAAGCGCCATTTCTAGAGAAATTTTTGAATTTTTTATCTAATAAAGTGGCTTGTTCTGGTGTTAACGTAAGTTTGTCTTTTTGATCGTGAACGGCTTTTACTCTTTTAAATAAATCTTCGTTTAAGGTGATATCGTTACTGAAAGTTGTTAATAAAGGAGAAACTTCTTGTGCAATTTTTTGCATTTGGTCACTTGTCTCAGCTGAGTTTAAATTGAAAAAAATAGAGGATAATCGATCTAAAGCATTTCCAGAAAAATCTAACGCTTCGATGGTGTTTTCGAAAGTTGGAGCTTCTGGATTGTTGATTATAGTATCGATTTCTGCTTTTGCAGCGGCTATATTTTCTATAAAAGCTGGTTTGTAATCTTCCATTTTGATTTTTGAAAATGGCGCAGTATCGTGTTTTGTTTGGAATTTTTGTGTTAGTATTTTCATTGCTCTTGAAGGCGCAAAGGCGCAAAGTTTAATGATTAAGAATTGTGTTTAAGATATGATATTGACTTTTCTGATAGTTTAGCCCAGATAGTAGTGGAAATCCTTTGCTTTTTTTCTTTAAAAAAGCAAAGATTGCAACGGATAGCTGGAATAGCTTCTAAAAAAACTACTTCTTTAAATTTTCAGAAGATTTGTTTACGGTTTCTTTTAAACTTTCCTTGTAAGAAATAATTTTATCCAAAACAGATTTGTCTGACGAACCAATAATTTGTGTAGCCAAAATCCCTGCATTTTTTGCTCCGTTTAAAGCGACAGTTGCTACCGGAACGCCACCAGGCATTTGCAAAATAGACAAAACCGAATCCCAGCCATCGATAGAATTACTAGATTTTATAGGAACTCCTATTACAGGCAATGGTGACATTGACGCTACCATTCCGGGTAAATGAGCTGCGCCACCAGCACCGGCAATTATAACCGAAATGCCACGAGTATGTGCGTTTTTGCTAAAGTCAAATAATTTTTCTGGTGTTCTGTGTGCCGAAACAATATCGACTTCGGTTTCTATATCAAAACCTTTGAGAATATCGATGGCTTCTTGCATTATGGGCATATCGGAGATGCTTCCCATTATTACGGCTACTTTGCTCATTTTATTTTATTTTTATGAACACAGATTTCTCAAATTTTCACAGATTTATTTTGTGTTAATTTGTAAAATTTGTGTTTATTTTATTTCACTAATTACTCTAATACTTTTCTTTACTTCTTCGGCAATTTTTCTAGCTTCTGCCATATTTTCATTTACAATCGTAACGTGTCCCATTTTTCGAAAAGGACGCGTTTCTTTTTTTCCGTAAATATGAGGTGTTACACCTTCTATTCCCATAATTTTTTCGATGTTTTCATAAATTACTGAACCCGAAAAACCTTCTTCTCCAACCAAATTTACCATAATTCCTGCAACTTTACTATCTGTATTTCCTAATGGAAGATTTAAAATTGCACGCAAATGGTTTTCAAATTGTGACGTATAACTTGCTTCTATAGTATGATGTCCTGAATTATGTGGCCTTGGTGCTACTTCGTTTACTAGTATATCATCATCTATTGTTTGAAACATTTCTACTGCTAATAATCCTACATGATTGAAAGCTTCTGAAACATTTAATGCAATTTTGGTTGCTTTTTGAGCTACAATAGCATCAATTCGTGCTGGACAAATTACATATTCTACTTGGTTGGCTTCTGGATGAAATTCCATTTCAACAACTGGATATGTTTTTACTTCGCCTGAAACATTTCGACAAACGATAACCGCCAATTCGTTTTTGAAAGCAATCATTTCTTCGGCAATACATTCTACATCAGGCAACTGTATTACATCTTTTGCAGAACGAACAATTTTTACACCATTGCCATCATAACCAAATTGAGCAGATTTCCATACAAAAGGAAACTCTAATTCGCTGTTTTCTAAAGCTGTTTTTAAATTATTTAAATCTATAAATCGTTGGTGTTTTGAAGTTGGAATATCATTTTCTACATAAAAATCTTTTTGTTTTCCTTTATTTTGAATCAAACCTAAAGTAAATGATGATGGATAAACAGCCAATCCTTCTTCTTCTAATTTTTGAAGTGCCTCAAGATTCACGTTTTCAATTTCAATGGTGAGCAGATTTACTCGTTTACCGAAATTGTATACGGTGTCAAAATCCATTAAATTGCCTTGAAAAAAAAAGTTGGATCCAATCTTGCAAGGTGCTTCATTACTTGGGTCAAGAACATAGGTTTGGATGTCGAATTTTCTAGTTTCGGCAAGCAACATTTTGCCCAATTGTCCGCCACCAAGAATTCCTAATTTAAAATCGGAAGAAAAATAATTCATTGTAGTTGTGTTCTTCTATTTATAAAATACAAATATACTCTAATGCTAAGTAATATAAAAGTCTGTAATAATTAATGCAAGGTGATTATGATATAAAATTATCTTCTAATTATTAATCTTTTAGAAAAAACATCAAATTTGGTTTCTATGATTATATTATAAAATCCAACAGATAAACTTTGTACATTAATTTGAAAAAAAGTGCTAGCTATTGTATTGTAATATTTTCCAATTAATTTACCGTCTATAGAATATAAGGTACAAGAAATAATATCATTGTTATAAAGTGAGTTTATATTTACTACTTCTATTCCTGGATTTGGAGATAGTATAACATCATATTTTTGATTGGTATTAAATGCAGTTGCTTTTGATGCATAACAAGTTGGAGGTACTAAATGATCATTCTTTATTAAATTTTGAATTTTTGAATTTCCAAAACCAGTATTTAAAGTTTTATCGAATAAGGATAAATCTAGAGTATCATTTGCTGTACCAAGCCAATCTTGGAGTATGGTGCCGAAAACACTTCTATAATCATATTGAATTGTTTGAGTTTGAAAATTGTTTTCAAGAACAGCTTCATTTAGATTTACATTAGTTCCTGTAACTCCTGGTGTGATTGAATTTCCAAAAATAAACATAGGTGCAACTTCGCCATGATCTGTTCCTAAGTTTGCATTTTCGGCAGCTTTTCTTCCAAATTCAGAAAAAGTTAACGCAATAACATCATTCTCTTTATTTTGATTATTCAAATCTGTTATGAAAGAATGAACAGCATCTGACACTTCTTTCAATAAATTGGCATGTATACCTTTATGACTTTCTGTACTTGATGCCACTTGTGAATCGTGAGTATCAAAACCACCAATTCTGACCAAATATATTTTGGTTTCTAGACCACCAGAAATAAATCTAGCAACCGTTTTTAATTGGTTTGATAAATCAGTTTGAGCGTATGAAACTGTATTTGAACCAACATTGAATGCTGTAGATATTGTTTCTCCATATTTATTTGCAGCAGCGTCAACATCTATTAAAAATTGCAATTTTTCACCATACTCTGAGTTTGGAATATTTGTAGGTGGACTTCCTCCTAAACCATTTACCACAGAATAAAATCCGGAGAAATCTTGAT
>JAYTNO010000214.1:0-7693 GCA_043748275.1 Flavobacterium sp.
TTGCTCAATTTCTTGAACAACTTGTAATTTAAAAGACATTGAATAATCTTTCTGGGTGCGCTTTACATAGCGACTTACTTGGGTGTTTTCCATAACGATGAAATTTGTGTATCGCTATTTCAGGACAAGACAAATTTTATAAAAAAAACCTGCAATTAAAAGTTGCAGGTTTTTTTATAATATAAAGGTTGTCTTAAAAGGCAACATTCCATTTTGGTAATCTACTATTTTCGTCTAGAAATTGTTGTAGAATCAATCCTTCTATAAAAGTAGGAATAGCTTTGGTTTTAGCATTAAAAGTTTCGTACCAATATACTTCTAGTGTTTCTATTTTCTCGATTTTCATTTGTGCTGGCCAAGAATATTTTCTTCCAGTTTTAGCAAATTGATGTCCGTTTACAATTTTATCAAAAAGACCACCGTTTTTACTTTTTAGTGTTCCATCATTTTGAACAGTTCCAGTAGAACCAACCATTATCAGTTCTTTCTCTTCTCCATCAACTGTATAAACAAGAAAAATACCATTAGAATTTTCTGGTGCATTACAAACTATTTCTAAACTGTCATCAGCAGTAAACCTAAATTGATTATTGTTTTTAAACTTTTTTAATTCTTTGTACATATGTTATTTACGTGTATAATTCTTTTGAAGTATTTTCAAAATTTAAGGTTGGCAAAGATATACAATTGAAATGATGCAGAAAGAAAAGAATGAAAGAATACCGTTTTTAGAATAATATTTTTCTGAAATAATATACTAAAATCGAAAAATAAATAAAATAATTTAAAGCATATGCCATCACAACTCCTTCAATACCATAAGTTTTCATCAACAAATCACTTATAAAATAAAATAAAACTAGAGATGTAATTTCTGTAATAATAAAAGCTCTAGTCAACTTTTTTGCAAAAAACTGGTATCCTAAAATAATGGAAGCTGCTTTGAATATATCACCAATAATTTGCCAAAAAAACAATCCAGAAACTGGCAAAAATGCTGGAGTTAAGATTAATTTTATAATTAAAAATCTCAAAAAATATAGTACAATTAATCCGATAATAAAGATAGGCATTATTCCTTTGTAATAACTCAAAAAGACATTTTTAGTAGCTTTTTTGTTGGTTGCAAATGCCAATTTAGGCAGAAAATAAACCGTTAATATTGTTGAAATAAACAACAAATAATAACTAGAAATTCTACTTATTGCTTCCCAAAAACCTGCTTGTTCAATTCCTAATGTGGATATAATGTTGCTTCTTATTGCCAACAATACAACTGGACCAAGTACCGAAGAAACCAATGCCATTAAGGAATAGGAAGATAAATCTTTAAGAATCTGAGTGTCAAACCAGCTTCTTTTTATAGATTGAACAAAAGAAATTTCTTTGTTTATAAAATAAAAAGAAACAAAAAATAGTAATGATGGCGGAATGATAATAGATAACAATGCGCCAAAAGTCTTGTATTTCCAAATTACTATAACCGAAAACAGAAAACCAATAATATTTCCAATGATAGTAATTGTAATTACATTCCTAAATTTTCCTAATCCATTTATGATGGCTATTAAAATAATTGATGCTGCATACCAAGGCAATGCTAAAGCCAAAAACCTAAAAACGGATTGGTATTGATAGGAATTATCAAAAATAATAGCATTCCAATAATTGGCAAAACCAAATAGAATGATACTCAAAACCAATACAATGGATAATAAGGTTAAGAAAACAGTAGAAATAATTTTCTTTTGCTTCTCACTATCATTTTTAGCATCGGCTATATATTTTACAATACCATTTTGGAAACCTAATGTGGCAAAACTTTCAATGGTTGAAATAAAATTTCTTAAATTTCCAACCAAAGCCAAACCGCTTGGTCCAATAAAAACAGCTATCACTTTTGAAGTAATTAAACCAATCCCTATTTTCAATACTACACTCAAACTATTCAAAGAAGTAATTTTGAATAATGGTGTTCGTTGAATGGTTTTAATGAAACTCAAACTATTTTGGTTTAATAATTGGAACAAAACTACTATTAATTAGAATAAAAAATTGGGTTTAATAATAAAAATTTCAGTTTTTAAAAATCTATAAAATAAATTTACAAAATCATTATATTCGCAAGATACTTTATCCCATTTTTACTTTGAAACAAATTACATCTATACAAAATCCGTTTATAAAATCTTTGGTTTTACTTCAAGAAAAAGCAAAAGCGAGAAAACAATCAGGAACATTTCTAATTGAAGGTCAACGCGAAATAGAACTTGCCCTCAAAGGAAATTATGAATTAGAAACTGTATTATTTCTTCCTGAATTAATTTCAGAAAACGCCATAAATAAACTTACCAAAAAACAAATTGAGTTAATAGAAATCTCAAAAGAAGTATATCAAAAACTTGCCTATCGAGATACAACCGAAGGTATTTTGGCTATAGCCAAAACAAAATCATTAGAACTAAAAAATCTAAAATTATCTAACAATCCTTTAATTCTTGTTGCTGAATCTCCTGAAAAACCTGGAAACATTGGTGCTTTGCTTCGTACTGCTGATGCAGCAAATCTAGATGCAGTAATAATAGCCAATCCAAAAAGTGATTTATACAGTCCTAATATTGTCAGGTCTAGTGTTGGCGGATTATTTACCAATCAAATTGCAACAGGAACTACAACAGAAGTTATTGCCTATTTGAAAGAAAAAAACATCAATTTTTATTGTGCAACTTTGCAAAACTCTACTTTCTATCATACACAAGATTATACCAAACCAACAGCATTAGTAGTTGGTACAGAAGCAATTGGACTAAGTGAAGAATGGCGTAAAGAAGCAACCCAAAACATCATTATTCCGATGCAAGGAGAAATAGATTCGATGAATGTTTCAGTAGCAGCAGCAATTTTAATTTTTGAAGCCAAAAGACAAAGAGGATTTTAAATCTAAAAAAGAAGTACAAATGTTATTTTAGTTGTGAAATATAAATTTTATAGCTAACTTTATTGAGTTAGAACAGCATTACCTATGGTTGAAATAGATATCGAAAAAGAAAATAAAGCAATAGCTCAAGAATACAAAGAATTACTTCGAATAAGTTATCAGACACTTTCTGCTGAAGATAAAAAACTTATTAGAAAAGCTTTTGATGTAGCCGTTGAAGCACATCAAGACCAACGACGCAAATCAGGTGAAGCCTACATTTTTCATCCCATTGCAGTTGCAAAAATTGTTGCATCAGAAATAGGCCTTGGAGCCACAAGTATTGCAGCAGCATTAATGCATGATGTGGTTGAAGATACAGATGTCACTGTTGAGGATATTGAAAGAATGTTTAATCCAAAAGTAGCACAACTTGTTGAAGGTCTTACAAAAATTTCACAAGTTCAAAAGGACTTAAATGTATCCATGCAAGCTGAGAATTTCAGAAAAATGCTCCTCACATTAAATGATGATGTTCGAGTAATATTGATAAAACTTGCCGATAGGTTGCACAATATGCAAACTATGGATTCAATGGCCGAAGCCAAACAAGTAAAAATTGCCTCCGAAACATTATATATTTATGCACCACTTGCTCATCGTTTGGGTTTGTATACCATAAAAACTAAATTAGAAGATTTAGGATTAAAATATACCGAACCAGCAGTTTACAATAATATTGTTAGTAAAATAAAAGAAACAAAGGAAGAACAAGATGCTTATATCAAAGATATTTCTGATGTTTTAAAAAAATCATTAGACGAAGAAGGTGTTGAATATATTATAAAAGGCAGACCAAAATCTATATATTCTATTCGTAGAAAAATGCTAGCGCAGAATGTCACTTTTGATGAAGTGTATGACAAATTTGCGTTAAGAATTGTATACAAATCAAATCAACACGACGAAAAATTTGTAGCTTGGAAAATTTATTCAATTGTCACAGATCATTATAGACCAAGTCCGAGTCGACTTCGAGATTGGATATCTTCCCCTAAATCTACAGGTTATGAAGCCTTGCATATTACCGTTATGGGACCAAAAGGTCGTTGGGTAGAAATTCAAGTTCGTAGTGAACGAATGGATGAAATTGCCGAAAAAGGATATGCAGCTCATTACAAATACAAACAAGGCGCTAATGAAGAAAGTGGTTTGGATGTTTGGCTCAATCTACTCAAAGAAGCATTAGAGAATTCAGAAACCAATGCAGTAGATTTTGTTGAGGATTTCAAAATGAATTTGTATGCCAAAGAAATTTTTGTTTTTACACCAAAAGGAGAAATCAAATCCTTACCAAAAGGGGCAACTTCACTCGATTTTGCTTTCAGTATCCACTCCGAAATTGGTATTAGAACACGTGGAACTCGAGTTAATGGAAAGCTTGTACCATTAAACACAGAACTCAAAAGTGGTGATCAAATAGAGGTAATTACCTCTCAAAATCAGAAACCAACCTCACATTGGCTTGATTATGTGACGACTTCGAGAGCAAAAAATAAAATTAGAAATGTTCTAAACGAAAATACCAAAAAAATTGCCGAAGAAGGAAAAGAACTCCTTACCAGAAAACTAAAACAACTCAAAATAACCATCAACGAACAAGTTGTTAATGAAATGGTCAATTTTTTCCGTCTCAAAACAAGTTTAGATTTGTTTTATCGTGTTGGTATCGGAACTATAGAAAATCAACAACTTAAGGATTATGCTGCTCAAAAAAGCAATACCTTAATGAATTTCTTTAAAAGTAAAATGAAACGCTCACCAAGTACTTCAGATATTGATATTAATAGACAAGTTATTAGCAGTAATTATGATATGCTTGTTTTTGGAATAGATCAAGACAAACTCGATTATAAATTATCTACATGTTGTAACCCAATTCCTGGAGATGAAGTTTTTGGTTTTATTACAATTAACGAAGGAATAAAAGTTCATAAAAGAGATTGTCCTAATGCTATAAGTCTACAATCAAATTATGCTTATAGAATCATTCTAGCTAAATGGATAGACTCTACTCAACAAGAATTTAAAGCAATTTTGAATATTACAGGAATGGATAGTTTAGGGTTAACCAATGAGTTAACAAAAGTTATTTCAAATAATATGCACGTTAACATTCAAAGTATTTCGTTGAGTGGTGATGCTGGAATTTTCAACGGGCAAGTTGCTGTTATTGTACAAAACAATATGATTCTCAAAAAACTGATAGACAACATCAAAAAAATAGACGGCATTGAAAAAGTATCGAGAGTTTATAAAAATTAGAGTAATATTATAAACAACTAACCTTTATAACTTTTACGAATTATCTTTTACTGATTAATCAAAAAAATTACCTTTGTCCTATGACACTTATTGCTACTGATAATACCAAAAATCAAGAAATTGTAAAAAATGTTTTTACCCTTTATCTTGAAACCAAAGGACATAGAAAAACTCCTGAACGCTATGCTATATTGCAAGAAATATACAACAGCGAAGAACATTTTGATATAGAAGCCTTGTATATCAAAATGAAAAACAAGAATTATCGCGTAAGTCGTGCAACATTGTATAATACAATTGAATTACTACTAGATTGCTCTTTGGTACGTAAACATCAGTTTGGGCAAAATCAGGCACATTACGAAAAATCATATTTTGATAAACAACACGATCATATTATTATGACCGATACTGGTGAAGTGATTGAGTTTTGTGACCCTCGCATTCAAACCATTAAAAAAACGATAGAAGAAATTTTTGATATAGAAATTACCAATCATTCTCTTTATTTCTACGGAAACAAAAAGCTTAAATAATATTAAAACAATACAACACTAACTACAAACAACAACATAATGACCGTAGATTTATTACTAGGATTACAATGGGGAGATGAAGGAAAAGGAAAAATAGTAGACGTTCTCACATCAAAATATGATATCATTGCTCGTTTTCAAGGTGGTCCAAATGCAGGACATACATTAGAATTTGACGGTATCAAACACGTTTTGAGAACCATTCCTTCTGGTATTTTTCACGATAATAATATAAATGTAATTGGAAACGGTGTTGTGATTGACCCAGTTGTTTTTAAAGGAGAAATTGATGGTTTGGCTAAATTTAATTTAGATATAAAAAACAAATTAATCATTTCTAGAAAAGCACACCTTATATTACCAACTCATAGATTGCTTGATGCGGCATCTGAAACCGCCAAAGGAAAAGCCAAAATTGGGTCGACTCTAAAAGGAATTGGGCCAACCTATATGGACAAAACGGGTAGAAACGGAATTCGTGTTGGTGATATTGAACTTGAAGATTTTGCAGCACGATATAGAGCATTGGCAGACAAACATGAAGCAATGATTGCTTTTTATGATGTAGCCATTCAATACAATTTAGCAGAGTTAGAAAAAGAATTTTTTGATGCTATCGAGGATTTAAAAAAACTAACTTTTATTGACAGTGAAGAATATTTATATCAAGCTCAAAAAGCTGGAAAATCTATTTTATGTGAAGGTGCTCAAGGTTCTTTGCTAGATGTTGATTTTGGTACTTATCCTTTTGTAACCTCATCAAATACAACTGCTGCTGGTGCTTGTACTGGTTTAGGAATTGCTCCCAATAAAATTAAAGAAGTTTATGGAATTTTTAAAGCCTATACCACTCGCGTTGGTAGTGGACCATTTCCTACTGAAGATTTTGATGAAGCAGGAGAAACTATGGCAAAAGTAGGTAACGAATTTGGATCAGTCACTGGTAGAAAACGTCGTTGTGGCTGGTTGGATTTAGTAGCTTTAAAATATGCTGTACAAATAAATGGTGTTACCCAACTTATGATGATGAAAGGCGATGTTTTATCTGGTTTTGAAACTTTAAAAGTTTGTACATCGTATGATTATAAAGGCAATTCAATTGATCATTTGCCTTACAATATCGAACCTGAAAATGTGACCCCAATTTATAAAGAATTCAAAGGTTGGCAAGCCGATTTGACCGGAATGTCAACTTATAATGAATTGCCTCTTGAATTGAAACAATATATTGAATTCATAGAAAATGAAGTCGAAGTTCCTATAAAGATTGTATCTGTTGGACCTGACAGAAAACAAACAATTCATAAATAATCAAAAAAGCTGTTAGAAATTCTAACAGCTTTTTTTTCTAATATTAAAAAAAACAAACCAATTTAATCTTTAATAAACTTCAACGTTTGAAATTCATTATTAGTAATTGCTTTTAAGAAATAAACCCCTTTTTCGATTGAAGAAACATCAATTTTATCTGATATTTTGTCAATTGTTTTAATTTGCCTTCCGTTTACATCATATATAGAAATTGCATCTATAACTGCTTTGGTCTCAATTGAGATATAATCCTTTACAGGATTTGGAAATAAAGATATTTTCGAATCATTATTTGAAACAGAATCGGTTCCTAAAAACACACTTTGAGTAAAACAATCTGAGTTAACTACAGTATCATAATTCCCGTTTAATAACGCTTGATTTCGAATATAAACAAGTTGCTCAGGATCACAACAAACATAAGCTAAATTGGGATTTCCACTGAAGTTAACATATTGTTCAATTTTAAAATTATTGATTTTTAAATTGTTTAAATTATTATTGGCACAACTTAAAACTTCTAAATTCTGAAAATTATTTAAATCTAAAGTGGTTATTTGATTATCTTCACAATATAAATTTTTAACATAATAAAGATTTCCAA
>JAYTNO010000215.1:0-2847 GCA_043748275.1 Flavobacterium sp.
GTATATAGCCTGTAAAGTCTTTGTGCTCTTCTTTTAAAAGTTCTTCAGATGACAATGATTTGAAATAATCATACGTTATTTTCATTCCTTCACTACGTGAAACTTTTGCTTCCCAACCTAAAATTTCTTTAGCTCTTGTTGTATCTGGTTGACGTTGCAAAGGATCATTCATTGGTAAAGGATGATAAACTACTTTTTGTGTAGTTCCGGTGAGTTTTATAATTTCATCGGCAAAATCTTTTATAGTGATTTCATCTGGATTTCCAATATTAACAGGATATACATAATCTGAATGTAAAAGTCTAAAAATACCCTCTACTTGATCATCTACATAACAAAAAGAACGTGTTTGACTTCCATCTCCAAAAATAGTTAAATCTTCACCTCGCAATGCTTGACCAATAAAAGCAGGAATTACACGACCATCATTCAGTCGCATTCTTGGTCCATAAGTATTGAAAATTCTAACAATTCTTGTTTCTACACCGTGAAAAGTATGATAAGCCATTGTTATGGATTCTTGGAAACGTTTTGCCTCGTCATAAACTCCTCTTGGACCAATGGTATTTACATTTCCATAATAATCTTCAGTTTGTGGGTGTACTAGTGGATCTCCATAAATTTCAGAAGTAGATGCTATTAATATTCTAGCCTTTTTTACTCTAGCTAATCCTAGCAAATTATGCGTTCCTAACGATCCTACTTTTAAAGTTTGGATAGGTATTTTTAAATAATCTATAGGACTTGCAGGTGATGCAAAATGCAAAATATAATCTAATTGTCCTGGGATATTTACAAATTTGGTTATATCGTGATGATAAAATTCAAAGTTTTCGAGTTTGAAAAGATGTTCGATGTTTTTTAAATCTCCCGTTATGAGATTATCCATTGCAATTACATAATATCCTTCTTTTATAAACCGATCACAAAGATGCGAGCCTAAAAATCCTGCCGCACCAGTAATTAATATTCTTTTCATAAGTAGTTTTTTTATTCTTTTTTTGAGGCAACTATCAGATTATCAGAGTTAAAAAGGCAATAAAATATGGTGAAAAACACAATTCCTCTTTGTCTAGATAAAAATGACTCTGTCAAAAATAAACTTATCATTAGAACTGCAAAAGAAATATGCATAAAATCTTTCGTTTTTATAGCATTTTTTAAATTTATGAATACCATTGCTAATAAAAGTAACAATCCGAAGATGCCAATTTCAGCAAAAATCTGAATATATTCATTATGAAAATTTTTATTTCCATAACCATCATAAAGATTGTGTTCGATACTTTTTTCTTCTATTTTACTATCGGTAGCATTCAAACCATAACCTGTAAAGAAAATAGCATCTTTGAATAACATTTCCTTAAAAATTCGAATCTGATACACTCTAAATGCTGTTCCAGGAAAATAATAACTAGCATTAAATTTATCTTGGTTCCAGGCTTGTTTGACACTCACATTATACACTTTTCCAGTATCTGTACTAATTTCTTTATTAATGGTGTTTTCTTTGATGTTGGATTGAAATTCGATTAAAAATCTTTCTTTTATTTTACCAGAAAAGATAACTATTGCAAGAATACAAAACAGCATTCCCATTAATAAAGTTTTTCTTTTTATTTGAGATTGATAATATCTTAAAAAATAAAGAATTAGTAATCCGAAAAATATAATGATTATATTTTTTGAAGACAATAAAATTAAAAAAACAGTCAAAATAACAATGATGGTTTTACTTAAAACCGAGCTAAAACTTCTAGTAATAAAATAAAATATTGCTACAGAAACATATACAGAAACATGAATAGCATTTACATCTTCGGTAACCAATTCGTGATAGAAAAAAACACCTGAATTATGAGTAATAACAAATCGTATGATTGCTTTTATTAGACAAAAAAGGGTGTAAATTACAATTCCGAAACTATAGATTTTATATATTTTTTCTTTTTGATTCCTTGTCAATCTAGAAAAAAGCATAAAACTCAACGGAATTAATAATAATGGAAGTCCTTTGGAAATTGCCTTTACAGAATCTGTAACATTTATAGACCAAAGTATAGAAAGTGCCATTAGACCAAAAAGTGCAATTGGCAAGGCTAGATTTCTCTCAACTTTAAGGTTTTCTTTTTTGAAAGTATAAAGTGTGATTCCAACCAATAAAGCAAGAGAAATGCTGTTTAATGCATACAACAAAGGAATGCAAAGCAGTACTAATACAACACCAATAATAGAAGGGTTTTTGCTACTTTCTTTTTTTAGGTTTAGCAAAACATTCTTCAAATAATTGTAGGTATTCTCCATTTATTTTTTCCCAATTAAATTCGTTTACAATGGCATTGTAGTTGTTTTCTACCATTGGCAAGTTATTACTTTTTTTTATGGTATTCAAAATGTTTTTTACTTCCAAAGGGTTCGAAAAATAATAACCGTTTTCTTTTAAAACTCCTTTATTAAAATCATTGTTATGAGCAATTACTAATGCGTGAGATGCCATTGCTTCTAGCAAAGATGGGTTTGTACCTCCAACTGAATGTCCGTGAAAATATAAATTGGAGAAATAACGCAAATTATTTAAATGTTCTAGATTATAAATCCCACCTATGAAACGAATGTTAGAAAAATATTTGAACTTGTTTTTAAGATATTCACCATATTTTGTATTGTGATTTCCAATTACAAGAATTGGCGTTTTTTCTTCATTGAGTGATACGCCTTCTAGAACCATATCGAGATTATTCTCAGGTTCAAAACGAGCCATGATCATATTATACTTTCCTTTTTCAACATCATAATTTGTTATGACTTCTTCTTTTGGACTATTGAAAGGATAGGCACCATATGCAA
>JAYTNO010000216.1:0-2841 GCA_043748275.1 Flavobacterium sp.
GAAGATTTTTTTAGAACTATGGAAGATGCTTCTGCAGTAGACTTAGACTGGTTTTGGAGAGGTTGGTTTTATACAACCGATTATAATGATATCGGAATCAAAGAAGTCAATCAGTATTTTGTAAGTAATGATGCTCCAAAAGATTTTAAATCACCTGAAATCAATCGTCGTAATCGTCGTAAATTAGCTGGACCTTTGGTTTATATGATTGCAAGTTCTAATCCTGATTTGAATCCAGAATCCAAAAAAGCATTGAATGTAAAAGAAGTTAAAACATTGGACGAATTTGTGCAAACCAATTTCAAACCAGAAGAAATTGCAAAACTCAATATGCCAAAATATTTCTATGAAGTCACATTTAATAAACCTGGCGGATTGGTAATGCCAATTCTTGTACAACTTACCTTTGAAGATGGCACAATAGAAAATCAAACTTTTCCAGCACAAATATGGAGAATGAATGACAATGAAGTTTCTCGTGTATTTGCCACTCAAAAAGCAATTTCAAAAATTGTTATTGACCCAAATCTAGAAACAGCAGATGTTGATACAACAAATAATAGTTGGCCAAAAGAAGTTGTTAAGTCAAAATTTGATTAACATTAGTATGTTTTATTTAATTTTTTTCTAAATAAATTTCTGTTTGTATGAACACTAAATCCAAACATTAAATAAGTACCTAATATTTCATGTTTTGAAATTGTATTTTCTGAGACTACTAAATTTTTAGTTTCAACAGTATTTATATATATAGTACTTGGTTGATAGTGATAAGTAATAATTGGTCTTAAAAGTATACTTTTTGATTTGATATTTAAACCAAAATTTAAGTTTAAACCAATTGATAATATATTTGTTGATTTTCCATTTTCAACATATCCTATATTTGAATTTATGTTTGAATTATAGATTTTAAACTCACCAGATGATATGTCATCTTGATAAATCAATATTTCTGGACCAATACCGAAGAATAAACTAGAATTATTACTTAATCTTTTAAAATATTCAATTGAAATAGGTATTTTAAATTGAGAAAAATCACCAAATTTACTTGTAGATTTTAAATTAAATTGATTATTATAATCTTCTGCCTTTATTGTAAATTCATCTTTAGTACTATAAATTCTATATGTTAGACCTATTTTAAAGTTGAAATTATTTTTTTGTAAAATGTTATAATCTACTCCTATGGAAAAGGCTTTAGGGTTGTAATAATTAAATGATATTGAATTGTGCTCATTTTTTGTATGTATATTTTCTAAACCAATATTCAAACCAAACTTAGAAAAAGAGTTGAATGTTAATTCTGAAGTTTGAGAATAAAGGGGAAAAAAAGAAAAAAAAGTGAGCAAAAAGCTCACTTTTTTAAAGGATTTATTGAACATTACCATTATTAAAATCTATTATTTTTATTACGTCTTCTCTTCTTTTATGAGTTGCAAATACTTTGTTTTGTAAATGGAAAATTTCAGTATCCCAATACGTTTGTTTTGCTTTTACTTTGTTTCTTCGTTTTGTTTTAGTTACTGATATAGAATATTCAGGACCACATCCTTGATAAACAAAACCAACATTAAGTAATCCTTCTATTTTTGCTGTTATTGTTGTTTTACCTTTAGACCATACACCAAGTTTCTTTCGATAATACTTAGTTTTAGCTTTAATTCGAGTTTCTGTCATGAATGTGCTTGTAGGTCTGTTTTTTATTTTATCTACAGTCTTAATTTTTGTGTCACTACCAGTACTAAAATAATTTCTATAACTGACATCACCTTTACAAATAGAAGTGTTTGAATTTGGTTTTGGGGGTTCTACTTTTACAACATTTGTATTTCCAACTGGAATAATACCACTATTGATTTGTTGTAATGCAGCATAATCCATATTTGCAATTGTATAATATCCTCCATCTTCGGTAAATTTATATATTATACCGTTCAGTCTTGTACCAATTATTACTTCAACTCCTTCATTAAGCATAGCTCTTTCAGTATCCTCGTCGATAAAATGATTATCAGGGTCAGTATTTGGATTCCAAATCCCATCTCCTTGAATAGCCAACCAATTATTCTCTAAAGTATTTAATTTTAACCTTAAAGAACAAAACTGCAATGAGTTTTCAAATTCTTTTAATTTATTGTCTTCGTCAAAAGGAATAGGCGTTGCCGCTAAAGCTAATGCATCATATGCGTCATCTGATGTACCTACAGGAACAGTTGCGTCAAAAGCATTACAATATGTTTCAGTTTGATTGTCTAAGTAATCCATAACTTGTGTGTATCTAGCCCAACTTGGAAATATTAAAATATTTTTAGCACAGGTTGTTGATATACCATCATTTATATAAGTTGAAGTTATGTCCGAATATCCTAATTCAACTGGTGGCGGCGGATCACCTGGTCTATTTTGTGTTGTTGAATTTAAGTTTTCAGTAACATCTTCTTTATTGCAAGAAATAGTAATTATTGTCAAAAATACTAAAATTAATTTGAATATAGTTTTCATATTTGTATGATTTTGGTGTTATAATTTATTATTTAGATTTTCAATTCACATTGTCTACTTTTCTTTAATGTCGTTGTAACTTTCACATATCGACTTTGGGTTATCAACCCTTTAATTTGATTGTATTAGTGTTTATTCAAATTTTATAATTTGAAATCGAAAAATGTTCCAATTCAGTGACGTTTTTTTTCAATTGTCTGATTAATTTTTATCTTTGATAAAAAAACAATGACAACAATATCCAGAAACTTAAAAAGATTGAGAGAAAAAAATACAAATTATAAGCAGAAAGAAGTTGCTGAATTACTGGGTATTATGCCTAATACATATTCT
>JAYTNO010000217.1:0-7680 GCA_043748275.1 Flavobacterium sp.
CCAAAACTTGAAAATAGATAGCGTTATTTATTATGCAAACGACATAAAAATTAGTTCCGTTAAAGGGGCTGAAAAAACGAATTATGCTTTTAAAGGTAAAAAATTAGGCTATCAGAATTTAAAAGCGCTAGTCTATTTTGAAGGCGATTCGGCAGAAACAACTGCTAGAGTGGAATTGGTTTCGGATATTCAACCTAAATTATTGACTTATACTATCGTAAATACTTTTCCACATGATGTAAAAGCTTTCACAGAAGGATTAGAATTTTATAAAGATACTTTAATGGAAAGTACCGGACAAAAAGGGGCTTCTTATTTTAAGAAATTTGATTATAAAACGGGAAAAATATACAAACAAATAGATATTGATGCTCAATATTTTGGTGAAGGAATTACTACTATAAATAATAAAACCTTCCAACTAACTTGGCAATCTGGTATCGGATTTATTTATGACGCCAACACATTAAAAAAATTGAAAACTTTTGATTATGACAAAAAAATCGAAGGTTGGGGAATGACAAATGACGGACAATTTATTTATCAATCTGATGGTACTGAAAAAATCTGGAAAATGAATCCAGAAACACAAAAAATGATTGACTATATCAATGTTTATACCGAGAGTAGTAAAATAAAAAGCATCAACGAATTGGAATGGATTGAAGGAAAAATATATGGTAATATTTGGCAAAAAGATGCAATTGCTATAATCAATCCTATTAGTGGTTCGGTTGAAGCGGTTTTGAATTTATCTGATTTAAGAAAACAAGTAAAAAATGTTGAAGCGGAAGTTTTGAACGGTATTGCTTATAACCCTAAAACAAAAACCATTTTTGTAACGGGCAAAAATTGGGATAAAATGTTCGAAATCAAAGTTCAGAATTAAGATAATTATAGATTTTATAAAACCCGATAGCTAACAGTATCGGGTTTTTTGTTTTTACTTTTTCTTCAACTCAACATATTTTTTCAAAGTGGGGTCATAAGTTAATTTATTTTCCTGTGTTTTAGTTTTCAATACCACATCTCCTGTTGAAGTGAGGCTAAAAACCAAACCTTCGTTTCTTATTTTTTCACTGGTTTGAGAAGCGTTTTTAAGTTTATCTAGATAAAGTGTTTCTTTGATTTTTGTACTAGTTTGAATGTTTCCTAATGCTAATGTTTTTGAGTTTACATCCCATATTTCATTGTGAAATTGGGTCTTGTCTTCTTTTTTATCTTTGGTTTCTGAAACTGTATTTTCTGACCAACTCACATGATAAAGTTGCGCATCTTTTGCTTTAAAAGCTATGATTTTACAATCCAAAGGCTTTTTATTATTTTCAATAGATCTGGTGAAAATAGAATCCTTTTTTGCTCCTTTTGCAATTGAAAACAATACCAACTTATTATTAATATACTCAACTGATAAATTATCTACTTTTGCCAAAACAGAAGCTGATGTTGCTTTGTTTGATTTCTTTTTTTGAGCATAATTTGTTGTACAAAATATTAGTAATACAAGAACCGCAAGAATTTTTTTCATTTTTTTTATTGAATTTGATTTGGTCGAATTTACAAAAATAGTTTTCAATGTTTATTATGCATCCAAAATTTTTAACATATATAGATAAACAATCATTTAATTTTAGTATATTAGACCAATTAAATTTTCTAATGTACACTAAAAGTATTAGTGTTTTCATTAATTATTAAACTATACGCAATATGAAAAAGATCATTCTTGTTATTTGTCTCTGTTTAAGTTTTACTTGTTTTTCACAAGAACATTTTGGAGGTATTTCTACTTCTAGTAGAGTTGGCATTTTGAATACAACTATAAATCCTGCAGAATTTGCTAATCTTTCTAAAAAAATTGAAGTAAACATTTATGGTTTAAGTTTTAATGTTTCAAACAATATAATAGGTTTTAGTGATTTATCTTCAGATAAAAGTTTTGAAGAATTAATTTTTAAAGGCAATGAACCTGTTAATATGAGAATTGATGTTGAAATGATAGGACCTAGTGCTGGAGTTAGTTGGAAAAAATGGGGGTTCGGATTGACTACAAAAGGAAATGGAAAGTTTGACCTTGTTGATATTGATCCAAAACTTGGTAGTGCCGTTACAGATAATATTGCCAATATACTAGGAACTTCTAGTATTAGCAACAATAAAAATCAAAGAATGATTGGTACAACTTGGGGCGAATTGGGATTGTCTGCAGCACGAACGCTGTTTGAAAATGATAAAAACCGTTTTAGCGCCGGTGTAACTTTCAAACTTTTGTTTCCTGGTTCTTATACCAATTTTGGACTTGATAAATTCAACGGAACTATAAATTATGTTGGAAACGAAGCCTATTTAAACAATACAAACGCCAATTTAAATTTTGCCTATTCAGGAAATTTATCCGATAGTTTTACCAATTTTGACGATTATTCTAAATCTATTTTTGGAGGTTTAAATGGCTTAGCAACTGATATCGGCGTGAATTATCAACGTAAAGATGGTGACAAAAAATACAAATTAAATATTGGACTTGCGTTAAAAAATATGGGAAGCATGACTTTTAAAAACGATAGCAATTCTTCTACATCCTATAGTTTGAATATTCCTAGTACAGATGTTGGTATTAATTTGAATCAATTTTCCGGAAGTAACAACCTCAAAGATATTGAAAAAGTACTTCAAAATAGTGGCTATCTTACTACAATCGTCACCAATAAAGACTTTAAAGTAAAGCTTCCAACTGTACTCAATTTGTATGCCGATGTAAAAATAATCCCTAAGCTTTTTGTTACCCTTTATACACAACAAAAACTCAATGATAATAATAGTAACGATCAAATAACGACTCAAAATATTATTAGTATAACACCTCGAGTAAATTTAGGTTTTTTTGAAGCCTACAGTAGCTGGTCAAATAGTGAAATATCGGGATTGAATGGTGGTATTGGTTTTCGTCTAGGCGGATTTTATATTGGATCAAGTTCAGTAGTTACAGCATTAATAAACGACAGCAAACAAGCCGATTTCTATACAGGTTTCCGTTGGGCATTTCTATAATTTCAAATAAAACAGTAAAAAAATACAAACAAATTAAATAAAAAATTGAATGAATACAACTAGTGAGCGCATTAATGAAATAAAAAACAATGGTTATGAACTTGATTTTTCAACCGTTTTTAATGAAACTTTTGAAAATTATAAAAAAATAGCCCTAAATGCAGGAATAGCAACTATCCTATTTATGTTTGTATTAGCAATCCTTGTTTGTATTCCGCTTTTTATATTTATAGGAATTTCATCATTTCCTGAAACGATGAAAAATATGCAACCAGAGAATATGTCACCTACTTTTCTTTTTTTCTACATAATTACAATGGTGATTTTTGCTGGACTGATGGCTCCATTTACTGCAGGAATCTTAAAAATGGCTTATAACGCAGCACATAATCAAGAAGTTGCTATTGGTAATGCCTTTGAATATTATACTTCATCCTATTTCGGACAATTGTTTTTTGTTATGGCATTGATAACGATTGTATCATCCCTTTTTTCTGTGGGATTAGCAGCAGTTGGATATAATTTTTTGGGTATTATATTAAGTTCTATAGTTTCCTTTTTAACATTATTGACTATTCCCTTAATTATTTTTGGTAATGTAAAAGCTGTTGAAGCCATACAAGGTAGTATGATTGCAGTTTCAAAACAACCATTAATAATTATAGGATTATTGATCGTATCGGTGCTATTTGCAATGCTTGGTATAATCGGGTTTTGTATCGGAATCTTTTTTACAATGCCAATTATTTATTCGTTGTATTATATCCTTTACCGTACTATATTTGAAGTAAAAACAGCAATAGAAATGCCTGAAACTTTCTAATTTATAGTTTCTTTAAATTGGGTAAAAAATAACAAACAATTCCTATTATTGGTAAATAGGAACACATTTGATAGACAAACTGAATACTGGTATGATCGGCTAAAATTCCTAACAATGCTGATCCTAATGCGGCCATTCCGAAAGCAAAACCATAAAATAATCCTGAAATCATTCCGAGTTTTTTAGGAACAAGTTCTTGTGCATAGACCAACATTGCTGGAAAAGCGGAAGAGATAATAATTCCAATAATAATCATTAAAACATCGGTCCAAAATAAGTTAACATAAGGTAATAAAAGTGCAAATGGAGTTGCTCCAAAAACCGAAAACCAAATCACATATTTTCGACCAATTTTGTCACCCAATGGTCCTCCAAGAATGGTCCCAAAAGCATACGCAAAAAGATAAATAAACATATGATATTGGGCTTGTTGTATGGTCAAATGAAATTTATCTATCACATAAAAAGTATAATAACTAGACAAACTAGCAGAGTAAAAAAACTTCGAAAAAGTAATGATTAACAATACACCTATTGCCAATTTCACTTTTTTTCTTGAAAGTGTATGATAACGAATAGTTGCTACTTTTTTTGAGGTATAGGAAAGATGGTTTTGATACCAAAAAGCAATTTTAGTAATAATTGCTAATCCCAAAACTGCTGCCAAAAAAAACCATAATA
Organism: Flavobacterium sp.; assembly: GCA_043748275.1. GTDB lineage: Bacteria > Bacteroidota > Bacteroidia > Flavobacteriales > Flavobacteriaceae > Flavobacterium. The sequence goes on from JAYTNO010000217.1 coordinate 4,556, forward strand.
TATAACGTTGCGAATTCGGAACGACTATCAAAGCTACTAATAATGGCCCAAGTGCTGTACCAAAATTTCCTCCTACTTGAAAAATAGATTGTGCCAATCCTCGTTTCCCACCTGAAGCCAAATAAGAAACTCGTGCCGATTCGGGATGAAAAATAGCCGATCCAGTGCCAATCAACATTACCGAAGCCATTATCCAATAAAAAGTATCAGCATACGAAAGCAAAATTATTCCTGAAGCCGAAAACAACATACCATATATTTGAGAAAAAGGTTTGGGTTTTTTATCCGTATAATAACCTACAAAGGGTTGAAAGATAGATGCAGTTAACTGAAATGCAAACGTAATCAAACCAATTTGGGTAAAACTCAAATTATAATTTTCTTTCAAAATGGGATAAACCGATGGAATTACCGCTTGAATTAAATCGTTGAGCAAATGAGCAAAACTGATCGAAAATAAAATAGAATAAACTGTTTTTTCAACAATTTTATTTTTGCTTGCTGTGGTAGATTCTGAAATCACGAAGTTTAAGATTGGTGAGGCAAATTTATATTTTTTTAAACGGATTGTTGTAATGTTTATTGCAAAGTTTAAAAAGAAAATATTTTGTGTAAATTTGCTTTACATAATCCATAAAACACCTTGACACCACCATCAAAAAAGTCTGCATTAAACGAAAAAGAAGGCATTTCACAACCCGAAATTGTGAATAGCCAATCGTCTTCTGCTATACAGCAATTTCGTAAATCGCAACCTTCTGCTAAAGAACTTGTTGAAGGAATTTTTGAGGGAAATATTGCTGCTTTAAGTCGTGCCATTACCTTGATAGAAAGCACCAATGCAGAACATTTAGGAAAAGCAAATGCAATTATTCAAGCCTGTTTACCAAAAGCCAATAAGTCAATCCGAATAGGCATTACTGGTGTTCCTGGTGTTGGAAAAAGTACCTTTATTGAAGCTTTTGGAAAACACCTAACCTCTTTAGGAAAAAAAGTTTGTGTATTGGCTGTTGACCCAAGTAGTACGATTTCTCACGGAAGTATTTTGGGTGACAAAACTCGTATGGAAGAATTGGTAAAAGATGAAAAGGCATTTATTCGTCCTTCAGCTTCAGGGGAAACTTTGGGTGGTGTTGCTCGAAAAACACGTGAAACGATTATATTGTGTGAAGCGGCAGGTTTTGACACCATAATCATTGAAACGGTTGGTGTAGGTCAAAGCGAAACGGCGGTTCATAGTATGGTGGATTTCTTTCTATTATTGAAAATTTCTGGTGCTGGCGATGAGTTGCAAGGCATTAAACGTGGTATTATGGAAATGGCCGATGCGATTGTAATCAACAAAGCCGATGGTGATAATATTGCGAAAGCCAAATTGGCCAAAACCGAGTTCAATAGAGCTTTGCATTTATTTCCTGCCAAAAAATCAGGTTGGATTCCTACCGCATCAACCTGCAGTTCCTATACAAAAGAAGGTATTGATGGAGTTTGGAAAACCATTTCAGATTATTTTGATCTAGTAAAAGGCAATCATTATTTTGAAGAAAAACGAAAAGACCAAAACCAATTTTGGATGATGGAAACGATTAACGAACAATTGAAATCGAATTTTTATAATCATCCTGAAATTATCAAACTTTTGGAAGAAAATAAAAAAGCAGTGCAAAATGATGAAATTTCACCTTTTGCAGCTGCTCAAATATTATTGGAAAAGTATTTTAGATAAAAAAACCCAAGCATTATACTTGAGTTTTCATCAAAAAAATAACCAACTAAACTTAGTTTTTTATAATTTTTTGAATACTAGTACCTTCATTTGTATTTACTTTTAAAACATACATTCCAGAAGATAAACTTTCAGTATCAAGAATCATAGAATCAGAATCATTCTGTTTTGTCAAAATAATTCTTCCATTAATATCAAATAGTGAAACCGACTGTATTACAGTTGAAGATTTGATATTTAAAATGGAATGTATCGGATTTGGGTATACACTTAATTCCGTCTCAATTAGATTTTGATCAACACCAAGTAAGGCACAAGGTGTTACAACTGCTGCTGTAAAAGTAGCATTGGGTTGGGTTTCAAAACCGGTATCGAGTAATACATATCCATCTGTTAATGGGTTGGCATCTAACGTTATATCTGAACCAGTTGGAATTGCAGTGTAACCACTAGAAGCAATCCAAGAGTTAGAACCTGTATAAAGTGTTGCATACACTCCTGAAATAGTAACCGTTGCCGGACATTGAGACCAAGAGTAAAAACACAATAACAGTAGTGTTGAGATTAATAATATCTTTTTCATAGTTTTAGTTTTTAGATTGAGATACTAAAACTTTCAATGATTGGTTTTCATTTTGCAAAGCATTGATTTCTTTTTTCATTTCGATTAGATACAAAGTCAATTCTTCAATTTTTTCCATTTGAGTCGCTTGCATTTTTCCTAAATCTAAACCTTCTTTAACTAATTCAGATGATGAAGGTACGTTTGGTAAATGCTTGTTTTCATTTATGAAAGATTCAACTTCAGAAAGTGGTTTTAATTTGTAATCGTTTGCAAAAACATAATCTGCCCAAGCAGTTGAACAATTTACAGCAACTTTTACTTTTTCTGTTAAAATTCCTTGTTCTACAAAAAGTTTATATCCAGTTGGAGTACATAAAGTTCCATCTCCTATTGTAACTACACCTGATTTTATATCTACATTACCATCAAAATAACCAGCATAATGATTGGCAGCAACTGGTGCATAACCCCAAATTGCACGATTAAAAACAGCAGTAGTGTTTAATTCTACATGACCTGCAACACCAGAATTATAAATTCCTGTAGGTGAATTTACGTACCCTACAACTCCATGATTATAACCATTAGCATTTTTTGCTTCACCAAAAACACCAACGTTATTTATAGAAATTTCTGTAGCTGAACCAACAACACCATACATAGAACCATTGGTAGTATTAGTTGTATATTTAGCATTCCCAAAAACAGCAATACCATCTAAATCACCATATATATTAGATCGTTTTATTAAATTACTTTCTTGAGCTGTAGCTTCAGCATAAATACCAACCGATTTACCATTTGCTTTTATAGCTGGAGCTGTAAGATTGGTAG
>JAYTNO010000218.1:0-2838 GCA_043748275.1 Flavobacterium sp.
GCTTAAATAAAAAGCGATTGATACTATTGGGAAGATTTTTAAAAGAAAGCCAAAAAAGCGGTATTCTTAAAATAGGGGTAACAGAACTTGGTAAAATAAATATTTTCCCATTATGATACGGACGGATAGGTTGCGAAAGGTTGTTGTAGCGTCTGGGTAAATAAGTGGGATTCATGGAAGCATCATACAGATAGCCTACTTTTTTCAAACTTTCAAAATTAACAGGACGTAAGCGGGGCATTCTGAATCCATAAATAGTTTGTTGTGTGATATTTTCCAATGTTTTTTTTGATAACGCATAGTCTTTTTCATCAAAACTACTATGAAAATAAGCGTGCGAGGCTATTTCATGTTTTTGAGCAAGAGAATACACCATTTTTGGATAATGCTCTGCCCAATGAGCCGTTGTAAAGAAAGTAGCCGTTACATGGTGTTTTTCTAAAATGGGCAATATCCTTTTAAGACCTTCATAAGAAACAGCCATTTGCTCAGTGAGGTCAATAGATTGCCCATATTCTAAAGGAATATCAAACTCTTCTAAGTCTATAGTCAGAATCAAAGGTATATTGTCGAGCATATCGAGCGAGAAAAATTTTAGGCATATTCGCTAATTCTTTTAATAAAGTAGTCGAACGAAAGTTCGTAAATGTTATATCTTTTCGACACCTAACATCAATACTATCCATATTTAAACCTGCATTTTGCCCTATGGCAATAAATTCGGTATCAAAAAGAAATTCATTGATGGTTGTTTCCATAAACAAAGCCTTACCTGTATGATTAAAGGCTTTGAAGCCCGCCTGTGTATCAATTTGTTTTAATTTTAAAGCGTATAAATTAATAACTCGCTGTATTTGCGTTAAGGTCTGACGGGCTATTGGGAGATGTGCATAATAAGCCTTACCACGATTTGCCACAACAATATCGCAATGATTCAGCTTCTTAATTGCCTCAATCAGTACACTCTCACCGAAAGGAAAATCCCAATCACTGTACATATACAAAGTTGCAGATCTTGCTTTTTGAAAACCATAACGCACAGCAAACCCTTTACCTTTATTTTCGGCATATTCATGCAAGTGAATGAAATGCAGTTTTATATCGCGTAGCTTATTGAATGTCTGGTCATCATTGGTAGAGCCATCATTGACGAAATGAAATTGCCAATCATAAAGTGGTGCTTTTTCTCTAATAAAATAACACGATGCTAAGGTCAGTATTTCCCAATCAGGAGGCGGATTATAAACGGGTAAAATGACGTTTATTGTAATAAGTCTATTCATATATCTGGTTTAGGCTGTATGTTGTTATAACTGAATTTTATTAGATTTATTGAGGGTTTGTTGCATTTTAGAATAAGACTTGACCTCAAATATGAATTGGCGAAGTGCAAAAAATATAAAAGGTAGTAAAAACAAAGGACGAAAAAAATATTGCCTATCCCACTCTCGTAAAATAGGTATTGATAAATCAGTTGGCAAAATAGTAATAATATAGAAACAAATACAAAAAATAATCGTCCACAATTTATTAGGCTTGCCAAAATGATACAAAATAAGCGCACCTACTACGGCATACAAATAGGTAGGCGATTCAGTAGCCCGATTGAAGGCAACAACCCATAACAATAAAAAGCTAAAAAAAACAAGGCGATTCTCAACAGTTAATGATTGACGACGAATAAAAACAGATAGCCAAGATACTAATAATATTGTTATACCCACGCTCATTAAAAGCGGCTCTCCCTGTTGCCAATGAAGCGTGAATTTCATAAAACCCGCTAAACTTAATGTCTCTACAATGTCGCTACCCCTCAGTATCTTCAACCAATCGAGATAATGTTGACCCAATTCCTGAAAAGTCAAAACGCATAAAGGCGAAAGCGACAGAACAATAAAAAACAATAAACTGTAAATAATTGTTTTCCAAGTATTAGGATATAAAAAGCACATTATGCCGACAATAGCCCCGAACCCCTTAATACAAAAAAGCAACACACATAAAAAAGCGGCTATTCGAAGGTTGTTTTTTTCAAAACTAAAAAAAGCAAACAACATCAAAGCACAATTCAAAATATTGGGTTGAGCATGACCTATATTTTTTGAGAACTCAAAAATGGCTAATACTAAAAATACCCATAAGAAATGATTCTTAAAAGGTATTTTAATAACCGCTTCAAAGAATACAACAGTCAAAAAACATAGCCAAAGCACCAAACTTAACTTTTCCGGCATTAAAGCAAAAGGTGCAAAAAGCAAAGAGAAAACTGGATGATAAAAGAAATAGTCAAAATGCTCTGTTGGATAAGCTATATAAAGCGGTTGATGATGAATCAGATGAAAAAAAGAATAGCGAAAAATTTTAAAATTATTACTTCCCGACGGATTGAATGTAATAAGTTGAAGCCATTTAATGCCAGCCATCAAGGCATACACAAATCCAAAGAAGCGTAATTTATGATGATCAAATGACCACCATAATTTTAGTTTGTCCATTTAAAATCGAATATTATAATTGAATAAAATACAAGTAAACAAATCGAAATGCGGCTTATGATGCAAATATACTCAAAACTACAATAGTACACTGCTTGTTATTACCCCCTCAGTATTTTATTTTCCCGATTTAGTTCTATTGTCGTTTTTACATAACATTTGGCAATTTTCAGAAGTCGTTTTACCGCCTTCGTGCCACGGAGCGTCATATGTACTTTTTTAACCCATTATTCGCATTACTTGTAAATAATGCGAATATTGGGTTAAAAGAGCCAAAAAAGTAAAGCGGTAGCGATAGCCCCAAAGATGTGAGTAATTAAACCGTTTGTAGCTCTAACTTTAG
>JAYTNO010000219.1:0-2834 GCA_043748275.1 Flavobacterium sp.
ACTTTACGATAACCCCATAGAGGTGATAAAATTGACGGTTCCGTTCAACCGGAGTTTCATTGTTGGCTTTTCAAGCCCAACGAAACTCTAGCTGTTAGGCGTTCGGGTTTTATTCACTAATTAAAGAGTGTAATTTATTCATAATATTTTGTTTGTTTACATACATTTCATTTTTCAAGTTTCTTTGAGTTATGTTTAAACTTAATACTTCTTTTAATATTTCGGATTGTTCGGATTTATTAACTTTTGGAAATTTCAATGTTCTTAATAAATCTAAACTTAGATTATCTCTAATCGATCCAGTTGTTATTATATCAATATACATTTTGTAAAATGGACTTTTAATCAATTGTATAAAAAATTCTGAATCAATTCCGTCAATGTCAAAAACTACGTATGCTGGACTTACAAAACTTTTATCTAATTCTTCAGAAACAATTCCAATACTTCCAACATTCACACGATATGGATTATACGCAATATTACCTTTTTTAACTATTTTATAAGAACTTGTAAACTCTTCTCCTTTTCTAAATTCATTAAATATTACTCCTTCGTTATTTGTAACAGACAAAACTCTGTATTCTATATCAAGTTCATCATCATTTTTGGGTAAAAATCTTTTACTTTTATCTTTTATTTTTTCTCCTAATGGTTCAAATTTTTTCAATAGTTCTCCCGAATTGTTTTTAAAAAAATAATAATTTACATCCAATCTGTCTTCAAGTTCTGAAAAATTTATTTTAAATGAATTTTTTAAATCTTTATTTGTACCACGAATATTTGAATTATCAATTCTATTGGAGTCTTTGTCTTGATAATATTTTGAAGAGAAGTTTACTAAATCAATTGGTTGGTTAATTAGTTCTGATTGTTTTTTGAAATCTTCTAATAATAAATCTAAATCTGTTAATTCTGAATTATTTATTATTCTACCATTTGGCTCAAACCCAATATATTCTGCATTTCCCATAAAAACTGGATAATCAAAATCTTTATTTTGTTTTAGTTCATATGATATGTTTTCAGTATTTCGATTAAATAAATCATCATATTTTTTCTTTTTGTCAGTTGTGAACTTTTGTAAATATAATATACTTGTTTTTATTGTTGGCACGCCTGATTGAACAAAAGTATGTGTTGGTAAATCAATAACCGCTCTAATTTCTGCTTCACTATGCAAATAATCTCGAACATATTTATAACTATCGTTACTTAAAATACCTGACGGAATTATGATTAACATTTTTCCTTCTGGTTTTAATAATTTAATACCTTTTTCCAAAAATAAAATTTCCGTTTTTTGTGAATTTCTTGAATGATTTTTGCTTCCTAAAATATAATTTTTTAAGATGGTTTCTTTTTTTTCTTTACTTCCGAAAGGTGGATTTGCTAAAATAACAGTGCAACCCGATTTTTTATCTTCAATATCATATTCTTTTAGTAAATAATCATTTCCTTCATCATCCTTTGTGTCTAAAGAATTACCACGAACAACTCTTTTACCATCACCCCACATCATCATATTTATTTTTGCTGTCCTTGCGGCTCTTGGTTCAGCATCAATACCAAATATTTGGTTTAATTTTATTGCTTCAATAAACTCTTCTTTATTTGCGCCTATTCTTGCCCACATTCCATCTGGAAGTTGATTTGTTAAATCAATCATATGTTCAAATGCTTTTATCAAAAAGCCACCGCTCCCACAAGCGAAGTCCCCAATTATATCATAAATTGATATTTCTGCCAATTCAGCCATAAAGTTTACAATTGGTCTTGGAGTAAAGAATTGACCTAAACCTTTTCCTCTTAATTGTGTTGGTAAAAATTCTTCAAACGCTCTTCCTTTAATATCAATATCTCCTTTTAATTTGAAATTTTCTAATTTATCAAGAACTGAATATAAAGTATCAAATGATAAATTTATTTTTGTTTTCTTTTCAAAAATTTCGTGATAACTTTCTTCTATAGATTTTTGAAACCAATTATTGACAAAATCGACCCCTTGATTTGTTAAATTAAATTCATTAATTTTCTCTAATGTTAAAGGATTTGTTCCGTTTTTTAAAATCCATTCTTCTTGGTAAAATTTTAAACATAAAATTTTACTAAATTCATCAAATGATGCTCCTGGGTCTAACTTATCCCCATCTCTAATTAAATTATGAATATTTCTAAAGTATCTTCGATAATCCTTTATTTTCTCATAATCAATTATAATTGGTGAATTCGGTTTTAAATTTATTGAGTTTAAAACCTCAAAATATGAAATTAATTTTTTTACTTGGCTCCAATCATTTTTTTCTAAACTTTGGATGTCACTTTCGATGATATTAACTTTTTTATTGTCGTAATAACCTCTTAATAAAAAAGATTTTCCATTAGTTACAATACTGTATCTAGATTCTAGAAAAAAAGCATAACTATCGACTTGAGAAATACCAGATTGTAGTGTTTCGGTTGGTTTCTTTGCTTCTACAACTATTAATGGTTTTTTATGCTTGTCGTGTGTAATTACTAAATCTGCAAATTTTGTTTTCTTTTCACGTCCAAAATTCATTTTTACTGGATAATTCCAATTTAAACATTTGTCTGGATATAAAAGTGTATTTTGAAACAATTTGTTAATTAATTTCACTTCTACATCTCGTTCTGTTATGTAATTCATTTCTGTTTTTTTGGTTTTATCTGTCTGTTATTGTTTTTGTTACGTTCGGTTTTCGCAACCTGACGCCTAACTAGTAAATATACGAAAGTTCTTGCGTTTTTAACATTTTTTTATTTTGATTGCAATTTCAAATATTTATCAAATATAATATTATTTTTTTTTAAAA
>JAYTNO010000220.1:0-7526 GCA_043748275.1 Flavobacterium sp.
GTTTGTAAAATGTACGTCGTTTAATAGTACAGTGGTTCTCGTGGCTTCGAAATTTGTTGTAATGGAGCCTTGACGGTCTTCCATAATGAGATTCACATGCTCGATGGCTTCTTCTATTATCTCGTGAATGTTGTTCGATTCTTTACTGATATCCAATTCTTTCTTTTCTAATTTTGAGATTCGCAATACGTTCTCTACTTGAGCATGCATTCGTTTGTTTTCGTCTCGAATCATTTGAAGATAGCGCTGTACCTTTTCTTTGTCATCGATAACTTTTGGGTTTTTTATGGCGTCTAGTGCAAGGTTGATTGTTGCAATGGGCGTTTTAAACTCGTGCGTCATATTGTTGATGAAATCGGTTTTGATTTCAGAAATCTGACGTTGACGTATTAATTGATTTAACGCACTTGTATAGGCAATTATTATAATTAGGGTGAAAATAATTGATAACAATGTTATTCCTACTAAATCTGAAAACAGAAATTTTTGTTTGTGCGGAAAACTTGCCAACAATTGATATTTGTTATTACCCTCATTATCAGTAAAAACAGGAACTGTAAAAGTGGCATTTTTATCAAATTTAAATCTGTCTGATTTTATTTTTGTTGCCAAACCATTACTGTAAATTGCAAATTCAAATGGTGTTTTTACTTCATATTCTTTTAATTCAGAAGCTAATAACATTTGAAGTTTTTCAACTGTAACTCTTTCGTCAATTGGTTTAATGGCAGCAATATCTTTATAGAAAATTTCAAATTGGGCATTTTCTAAAATATCCAATTTTCCTGATTGTTTCAATTTAATGTCAGGAATTATTTTTTGTTTAGAACCAGAATTATCAATATCGTTATTATTATAAACTTCAGTTACTCTTTTGGCAGAGTAATTTTTTAGTTTTTTAATACTATCGGTTTTTTTATCAAAGAACGAGGATGAAATGTCAAAATCTTCTGAAATAATATTGTTAGAATAGATAATAGTTTCATTGGTACGTGAATCTCTTTGATAGTATCCAAATTCTAAAAAATCACTTTTTTGTGGTTCTTTTCCGATACTATCTTTTAGTTTTTTGTACTTATCTATAAAACTAAATTGTTCTTCTTTTTGCAATTTCTCGGCAACATTGCCAATAACTTGTGTTACATGAAAACGAAATTGCTCTTCATTATTCTTGAAAGATGTGTTAAACCAGTATACTTGAACTAATATTATCCCTATTAAGGATAGACTCATTAATACTACAAGTATTCTAAAAAACAGTTTATTCATCTTAACAAATTTAGCATTTTAACACTAATACTGTAAATACATTAACCAAACATTAACATCTAAACTGATAATTATTGATTTGTCAGTTTTTTTAGAATTTTTTGAACTTGTGATTTGGTTTTTGTACTATCAATATTTTCAATTATATAGTCACTTTTAGAGATTCGTTTTTCGTCACTCCATTGATTATTGATACGATTTTGAACTTCAACAAAAGTAGTTTGATCCCTTGCTAGCACTCTTTGAATTCTTGTTTCTAAAGGTGCAACAACACAAATAATTTGATCACAATCTTTATAACTACCACTTTCAAATAAAATGGCTGCTTCTTTGATAACAAATGGAACTGCAGAGTGTTGTTTTAACCAAAGTTCAAAATGCTTTTTAACAGCTGGATGTATAATATGATTGAGTTTTTGCAATTTTATTTCATCTTCAAAAACCAGTTTCGCCAATTTTCTTCTGTCTATGACTTCATTTGAAAGTATGGAAGTACCAAATTCATTAACAATTGCTTCAATGATTTCTGGAGTTTGCATTATTTTTTTGGCTTCATCATCGGCAATATAAACAGGTATACCAAACGATTCAAAATAGTTGGCCACAGTGGTTTTGCCACTACCTATTCCGCCTGTTAAACCAATAATTTTTGTTTTCATTTAAAAAATAATTCTGGAAAAGCTTCTTGAGGCTTTTGTTTTAAAATAGCGATTTTAACAAACGATTGCAAAAATCCTGTTCCATATCCATAAAATTGTATTCCAACAGCAATCAAGGCAAGAAAACCAACTTTAATACTCTTATTTTGTAATGTGGCGCTAATAAATAGCACTATAAAATAAAGAAGATACAATTGTATAAAAAAAAGTATTCCAAATATAAAAATTCCTACTGAGGCAAACAATCCAAGTATAAACACTGTTGGAAAAAAATAAGTGAGTTTACTATATTTCGGATGCCAATAATTTAATATAGGTCTTGCTTTTCCGAATTTTGTTACTTGAATTGAGAATTTTTTCCAATCTATTCGCCTTTTATGATAGACATACGCATTTGGAAGTAGTTTGGTTTTGAATCCCAAATCCCATAATCGAATGGTTAAATCTGGATCTTCACCAGGATGAATGGTACCAAATCCGCCAGAAACATCAAACGCTTTTTTAGAAATTCCCATATTAAAACTTCGAGGTTGAAAAGTATCAATTTTTTCAGAACCGCCACGAATACCACCAGTTGTAAGAAAGGATGTCATAGCAAAATTGATTGCTTTCTGAATATTGGTAAACGAATCTAAAGCATTATCTGGACCACCAAAACAAGCTACATAATCGTTTTGTAAAGCAGTTGCAACTTCGTTTAAGTAATTTTTGGGAATAATACAATCCGAATCAAAAATGATAAAATAATCTCCTTTTGCTTTCTGCATTCCATAATTCCTAGAATTTCCTGGACCTGAATTTTCTTTATAATAATAGGAAATTTGAAGTTTTTCAGCATATTTTTTGGCAATGGCATCACATTTTTCTATCGATCCATCTTCTATTAGAACCACTTCAAAATCTTCTGCATAGGTTGTTTGAGACAAACTTTCTAGAAGTTCATCAACTTCATTCGGTCGATTATAAACAGGAATAATAATTGAAAAATACATACCTAATTTTTTTAACAAATATAAACTTTATAAAAAACAAAAACCACCCATAAGGTGGCTTTTGAAATGAAATAACTTAAAATTATTATTCTTTAATCACTTTAATTGTTTTTTCTTGTAGCCCAGCAACTATTTTTACAAAATAAGTTCCTTTTTCTAATGAAGACATATCAAGTCTTGTTTGTTTGGCCTCAATTGATTTTGAAATGACTTCTTGCCCTAAAACAGTATATACTTTTACCGATGTAATATTAGCATCATAAGTAAGATTTAAACTATTTTTCACAGGAATTGGACTTGCTTTGAAGTGATATTTATCCCAATCACTATTTTTTAAAGTACTACTAACAGTTACCGCCAATCGGTTTGCATTTACACTACGGTTACTCTCACAACTAAAAGCATTGGTTTGAGTTGCATAATAGGTTGTACCATTGACCAATAATGTAGTATTGGGCAAAACAACTCCATCTATTGCTTCGGAATACCAAGTAATATTAGTACCATTAACCTCTAAATTAGCCAATGTTTCTCCTTGTGTAAAAGTTTGTAAAGCAGCACCAGTTGGTGGTGAAGGAATAGGATTGATGATCAAATTAAAACTTCTTGTTGTTAAGCAACCTAAAATTGCTTCAAAAACTCTAACATAAATCACCTGACCCGAACTTGCAATATATGAGTTTGTATTAATGATTGGATCTATACCATGATTTGCATCAAATAATGATGTATGATAAGTAACTTCATAATCTATTGGATTTAAAGCTCCTAAAATTGTGGAGGATTGGTCTATATTAAATGTTTCTATTGTGTTATTAGAACAAATAGAAAGATCAAAAGGATTGGAAATAGGTAATGGTGGTTCTATTTCTATTACAACAGAATCACTTAAAATTATATTTTCATTACAATTAGGATATACTACATTCAAAGTATAGGTTTCTTGATTTTGAGATGGACAAACAACAATTGGATTTGAAATTTGATCTGGAATAAGTACGCCATCTTTAAACCATTGTATTATTTGTGGAGATATTGCTCCATTTGGGGAAAAACGCCAAGCTTCATTTGTTGTTGACCAACTTCCAGTATTTCTATCTGGAGGTGATAAAGCTTGACTTCCATTACTGTTTTGTATACCCAACAGACCATTTCCGAAATTCCAAGCGTTACATGCAGATCTTTTTTTAACAAAAATTTCAATTTCATTTGTTGCTTCGTGAAGTACGATTTGTGAAGATTGTAACCCCACTGTACTCCCACATTGAAATTGTGGTAATTCATTAAAATTGATTACAAAAACTCTATTAGGAGCAGCATTCATTCCAGAGTCTAGAGTATAAAAATTAACATTTTGTACAGTAGGACTTGTTACTGAACCTCCTAAAGCAATATTTCTAATATCGGTATCTTGGTATACTCCATAAATGGCATTTTTTATAGGGAAAGTGGTGTTAGGAATGGTTGTTGAAAAACTCCAAGGACAAATACCTATAGCGGAATTCAAATCAAAAGTAACAACACCATTAGAACCAATCAATACTTGATTATAACTACTTCCATAAAAACAAAAGTTAAAGGGTAAATTCAGTATTGGTGCCCATACATCATCCGCTGAAGCATTTATTTTATGAGAATCAATTCCATCCCATTGTAATGGAAATGGAGGTGCATATTGTATACTACTTACAGTATAAGAATTTGTCTGATACAAAGTTGGAATGTTGGCTTGTAAAACCGCACAATCTCCTTGTTGGCATATTGAAGTTGGTTGATCAATTGTTACTCCTATTTGACCAATAGAATGTAAAGAAAACAAGACAACAAGCAAAAAGTATTTTTTTATCATTTCTTAAAATTTTAAGTATGTCTCAAAAATAGATAAAAAAAGCCACTCTAAAGTGAGTGGCTTTAAAAAAATAATTATTTTTTGATTATTCTTTAATCACTTTAATTGTTTTTACTTGATTATCAGCAGTAACTTTTACTATATAAGTTCCTTTTGATAAATTAGACATATCGATTTGTGATTGAGTTGCATTTATTGATTTAGTTACAACTTCTTGCCCTAATAGGTTAAATACGGCTACATTTGTTATGTTTTTGTTATATGAAAGGTTTATTACATCTATCACAGGATTAGGAAATGCTGAGAATCCAGTACTATCAAATGATGAATTTGCTAATGAAGCATCATAGACAGAAAGTTGAAAAGTATCATCAGAACCTGTACCAAAACTATATCTCCAAACGCCAATATAAATTGTATTTCCAGGAGTTAACCCAGTTAAATTAATTTTAGAGAAATTATTAGTTCCTACTAAAATATCATCATTACAACCAATTTCTGTAAATGCTCCACATGTTCCAGAAAAAACACTCATAACAGTATCATTCATTAAGCTTCCATCAACTGATGCTGTTTCTACAGTTAGTGTTGTAGAATTTGGAACTACTAAACGATACCAAACATCATTTACACGATTTGTTTGGCAAGTATATGTTAAACCTGTAATTGTTGAACCACCAACATTTGATGCTACTATTACATTTTCATCAAATGTACCACCAGCATTTATTTGAATTGCTCCTGCACAAGTATCATTACTTGGAGGACAAGCCATTTGTGTTTGTTCAACACTAGTTAAAACGCAAGTTGCATCTTGATCATTGGCTACAGTAAATACAACTGATGTACCATTTGAATAAGGACCAAAGTGAGAGATTCCTATTGCCGTAATAGCCTGTGTAGCACTTCCTTGATCGTCTGAAACGGTTATAGAAGTGGCAGTACCTAAATTAGTAATATTTACATCTACAAAAAATCCTTCTGTATTTGGGCAATCAGAAACAACTGCATAGGATACAGTAGCATTAGTACAAGTTGGTGCACAATTTATTCTGAAAGTTTGATTTTTTGCATTTGTATTTTCACCATCAAGTAAAATGATATATTCTATACCTGCTGTTAATTCTCCTATAGAATCAATACCAACAACAGAATTATCATCAATACAAGTCCAACCTGTATTATCACAAATTCCGTCTGCTACTTTATAAAAATAATCGATATAATTAAATCCTGTAACTGCGGTAACTTCTAAGCTATAAACACCAGTAATTGTTGGTGTAAATGAATACAATAACTCAGTACCATTTGTTGTAAATCCACAAGTATTTACATTCCAAGCACCTTGACCAGCAGCCATATCAGCAACAACATCATCACCACAATTAGCAATTACAGTTGCAGTAGCACAATCTGGAGGACAAATTGCTTGTGTTAAAATAGAGCTTGTTAAAAAACAGTTGGCATCTTGATCGTTTGCTATTGTAAATACAACAGGAGTTGCATTGGTATAAGGACCAAATTGAAGTTGTCCAGCGGCTGTTACCAACACTGGTGTATTACCTTGGTCATCTGAAACAGTTAATGATGTTGCAGAACCAATATCTGTAATATCTACGTTTATTTTGAATTGTTCTCCATTAACACAATCAGAAACAACAGTAAATGCTGCAGTAGCATTAGTGCATGCTACTATAGACCATTCTAAAGTAAAAGTACCAGAACTCCCATTATATCCATCTTGAACCCAATAAACCGTTTGGTCTGATCCTGTATTGTTTGCCCAAGTTACCACTTTAGTATCTGGATCATCAAAACAATCTATTGCTGTTTGAGAGGTACAATCACCATAAAATACAGAAACAGCAGAATCATAATTAATATCACTATCAGCAGTTTGACCAATGGTTAATGTAGAATTATTTGGTATTAGTATAGAAAAATACAAATCTGATGCATCACCATCAGGTTCACAAATTGGTATATTATCATTTGAAGCATCAACAGTTGTACCAACATATGGAGATGCTTCTAATCCTAAATCTATAGCAGTAGCACAATAATCTCCAAGTATGGCTCCTCTTGTAGTAAAGCTAAATTCACTACAACCAGTTGCAACACCTATTGAATTATATGGCACTATTGAAACATAATAAGTTGTAGATTCTAAAAGTGTTCCTAAAGCATAAGTGGTAACATTGGCTACATCAGTTGATGCCAAAACATCTGAACCTCCAGATGTAGTTCCTACTTTTAAATTATAACCTGCAACACCGCCTGTTGCTTCACTCCATGTAATGTTTCCAGATAAACTAACATTAGCATCGCCATCAATAGGTGTTACTAAACTAATATCGCAATTAGGTATTGCTGTTGCAGTATAATCTACTGTAATAGTTAAAGACATATTAATCAAATCTGACCAGTTGTCTGTTGGTAAATCACTTGAAGTAATTGTAATGTTACTAAAAGTAGAAATATCCAAACCAACTAAATCTGTAGCACATACAGTTGAAACTACACCATCAATATTGAGTTCATAAGAATACCAAACATTGCAAAATGTAGCATTTCCTAGTGTAGCAGCGCTAATAGTAAGTGAGTTTAAAGTTCCACTATAACAAGTAACATCAGTGTTATTAATTGATAATACCGTTGGACCATCATCTTGTCCTGAAACTGTAAAAACTTGATTACAAGTTTGTCCAAATGACAAGACCGATGCGAAAAATAAAATTAAAAATGTAATTTTTTTCA
>JAYTNO010000221.1:0-17981 GCA_043748275.1 Flavobacterium sp.
CTATACCGTTACAAATCTTGCCGTAGGGACTTATACTTTTACGGTGACCAATGCTGCTACGTGTACTTCAGGGATTTCTGCTTCTGCTACAATCAATATGCAACCGGCAACACCGGCAACACCAACCGTTGGAACGCCAACACAACCTACTTGTGCAACAGCAACGGGTTCGGTCGAATTATCAGGATTACCAAGCGGAAATTGGGTTATCAACCCTGGTGGAATTGCTGCTTCGGGTGCTTCGATAACTATCGCAGGATTAGCTCCTGGAATATATAATTATACTGTTACAAATAGTGCTGGTTGTCCTTCATTACCAACTGCTAATATTACCATAGTATCACAACCAATCACTCCTGCAGCACCACAAATCGGAACAATAATTGCACCAACCTGTGCATTGCCAACTGGTTCAGTTGAATTAACGGGACTACCAGCAGGAAACTGGACAATCAATCCTGGGGCAATAATAGGAAATGGAGCAACAAAAATCATTTCTGGTTTAGCATCAGGCAATTATACTTTTACAGTTACAAATAGTGTAGGATGCCCATCAGCACTTTCAGCTATTGCAAATATTCCAGCACAACCAATAACACCAGTACCTCCTAGTATTGGTACGATTACACCACCAACCTGTCTAGTAGCAACAGGAGTCGTTGAACTAACCAATTTACCGTTAGGAAATTGGGAAATCAGTCAATCTGGTACTACTACTGCTACCTATACAGGAACGGGTAACACTTTTACAACTCCTGATTTAAGTGAAGGAAACTATACTTTTACAGTAAAAAATAGTGATGGCTGTACCTCTTCATCATCATCAATAGCAACAATAATTGCCCAACCTCCTACACCTCTACCTGAATTAGAAAGCGGTGTGTTTTGTGTCAATCAAGAAACTGGAGTAATTATAAGAAAATACATTTTAGACACAAAATTAGACACTACCCACACCTTTGTTTGGTATTTGGATGGAGTTGTATTAACTACTCAAACAGGAAATACATTAGATGCACAAGACCCTGGAATATACAGCGTAACGGCTACAAATACATTTGGTTGT
The DNA here is from genome assembly GCA_043748275.1 of Flavobacterium sp. GTDB lineage: Bacteria > Bacteroidota > Bacteroidia > Flavobacteriales > Flavobacteriaceae > Flavobacterium. The sequence goes on from JAYTNO010000221.1 coordinate 1,067, forward strand.
ACATCAAGTGTGGTTTCAGCTGTCGTAATCAAATCCTATATCGGACAAGAAATTGCCTTGGTGTCAAGTGGTTCATTCAACGATAGCACTACTGTAACTACAAATGTTTCACCTACAAGTTCTGAATTTATGTATCAATTAGATAATGGTCCTTTCCAAAGCAGTCCTATCTTTGAAAATGTGACTCCTGGAACACATACTGTAAAAGTAAAAGATGCAGCAGATTGTACTGATTTACAAGCTGAAATAACAATTTTAGGATATGCTAAGTTCTTCACACCAAACGATGATAATTACAATGACACTTGGAACATCGTTGGTTCACAAAATCAAAACGACCAAAGAATATTTATCTATGATCGTTATGGAGTATTTTTAAAACAAATAAGTCCAACTAGTTCAGGATGGGACGGAACATTTAATGGTCAAAAACTCCCAGCAGATGATTACTGGTTTACAGTAGAATACACCGAAAACAACCAACAAAAAATATTCAAAAACCACTTCGCTTTAAAGCGATAATACATAGGCATTATAAAAATTTTTAATAGTTTTTATAAGAGATTGAAAAAAAACAAAATTCACTCTCAATTAAATTCCTATTTTTGTAGTACAAAACTAAAACACAACTATTGTATGCTTATTATTGGAATTGCAGGGGGAACAGGTAGCGGAAAAACTACGGTCGTACATCAAATAATGAACGAATTGCCTCAAACAGAAGTCGGTATCATCTCTCAAGACTCCTATTATAAAGAAAATACCAACTTGAGTTTTGACGAACGCGCTTTAATCAATTTTGATCATCCAAGAGCCATCGACTTCGATTTGTTAGTTGCCCACCTCATCGATTTAAAAGCCGGAAAAACCATCAACCAACCCGTTTACTCCTTCGTTACACACAACAGAACCGACGACACCATCTCAACACATCCGCGAAAAGTAATGATAGTAGAAGGAATTCTAATATTAGCACATCCCGAATTAAGAGAATTATTCGATGTGAAAATATTTGTTCACGCCGATTCAGATGAGCGATTAATCCGCCGATTAAAAAGAGACATTGCAGAACGCGGTCGAGACATGGACGAAGTTTTAAACCGATACCAATCCACATTAAAACCCATGCACCAACAATTTATAGAACCAACAAAAGCCTTCGCAGACATCATCATTCCAAACGACAAATACAACACCGTAGCCATAGATGTAGTGAGAGCCGTAATAAACCAACGAATTTTATAATAAACAATACAATACTTTTTCAGGAGCTAATCCCGCTATCCATTGCAATCTTTTTTCGGTAAAAAACCTCAAAAAGGATTTCCATTACTATCGGGGCTAAAAAATAAAAACTCAAATGGAAGAAACCTATAAAGACAAACCCTGGTACAAATTCTTAAGCAACAAATACATTTGGGTGCTCCTCTTTTTTATTACCTGGATGACTTTTCTAGACAACTACTCCTATTTTGATCATCGCATCCTAAACAAAGAAATTGACGAACTCGAAGACAACAAAAACTACTATCAAGAAGAAATAGCAAAAGACAATCAAAACATCAAAAGACTAAAAAATCCTGATGAAATAGAACGGTATGCTCGAGAAAAATACTATATGAAAAAAGATAGTGAAGATATCTACATCATCGAGTTTGAAGGCGACACCACCAAAACAAAAGAGTAAAAGTCCATAACGAATAGTTTTTTAAAAGAAGAACAATGAAAAATAATTTATTCAAAGAATTCGAACCAGTTTCCTCAAAACAATGGAAACAACAAATCCAATTTGAATTAAAAGGAGAAGATTATAACGAAAAACTAGTATGGAATTCTCCCGAAGACATCAAAGTAAAACCCTTTTATCACAAAGATGAATTAGCCAAAACCTGCAACAGCAAAACCAAAGCAACAGAATTCAAAATTGGGCAACATATTTTTGTTCAAGACCTCCAAAAATCAATCGCAAGAGCCATAGACAGTATCAATCGCGGAGCAGATAGTATTTTATTTACCATCGAAGATCCAGCAACAGATGTTATCCAATTACTCGAAAACCTTCCTTTAGAAAAAACAACCATTCACTTTCATGTATTGTTTCTTTCAATCGATTTCGTAAAAAAAATAGAAGCCATTGCTACCCAAAAAAAAGCAACTATATTTTGCAATATAGACCCTATTGGTCAGTTGGCAAGAGACGGAAATTGGTTTGAAACTCCAGAAAAAGACAATTTCGAAACTTTAAAAACTCTTGCTAAAGAAATTAAAAACAGTACCTTACTTGCAATCGATGCTAGTCTATACCAAAATGCAGGTGCCAATATGGTGCAACAACTGGCCTACAGTCTAGCACACGCCAACGAATATTTCAATCGTATAGATACCATTTCAAAACCCATGGTTTTCAAAATGGCAGTTGGTACCAATTACTTTTTCGAAATAGCAAAACTAAGAGCCTTACGCATCCTTTTCAATACCCTTGCAAAAGAATACAACCATAATCTAGAGTGTCACATACATGTTACGCCTACAAAACGCAACAAAACCATATACGATTACAATGTCAATATGCTCCGTACCACCACCGAATGTATGTCGGCAATTTTAGGCGGTGCAGATACCATAACCAATTTATCCTACGATGCATTGTATCACAAGGACAACGAATTCGGAGATAGAATTTCTAGAAACCAATTGTTGATACTCAAAAACGAAAGCTATTTCGACAAAGTCAACAACCCTGCGGACGGAAGTTATTATATCGAAAACATCACCAACCAATTGGCAGAAAAAGCCTTGTTGCTATTCAAAGAGATAGAAGCCAACGGAGGTTTTCTCAAACTATTAAACGACGGAATCATCAAAAAACGAATCCAAGAAAGCGCCGACAAAGAGCAAGAGTTATTCAACGCTGGCAAAGAAGTGCTATTGGGCACCAACAAATACCCCAACAAAAACGACAAAATGAAAGACGAATTAGAGTTATTTCCATTCGTAAAAATAAAACCCCGAAAAACCATCATTACACCCATTATCGAAAAAAGATGGGCAGAGAAATTGGAACAAGAAAGGTTAAATCAAGAATAAAATAAATGTTTTTTGTTATATTTGAAATTCAATCTAATTTATTATGGAAGCAATACGTCAAACCTTAAAAGTGATAAATCATAAAATAAGCATCACTTTGCCTGATACTTTTAATGCAGAAGAAGTAGATGTAATTATTTTACCATCATTAAAAAAATATCAAATTCCACAATGGCAATTGGATGAAGTAAGAGATCGAACAATTGAATATTTTAAAAATCCTAAAATAGCTCTTGACTTTGATGATACTATGAAGGAAATTGAAAATGAATTATAACATAAAAATACTTCCTTTAGCCAAATTAGAATTAAAAGAAATTACTTTTTGGTATGAAAAAATTCAAAAAGGTTTAGGAAAAAATTTTTTGGATTCTTTAAGCTCAGAAATACAAATCATTAAAAAAAATCCAACGCTAATTCAAATTCGTTATGATAATACAAGAGTAGTATTGATTGATAAATTTCCATACCTAATTCACTTCGAAATTGTGAAAAATGAAATTTTAATTAAAGCAATTATACATACTTCAAGAGATTCTAAAATATGGGAATTCAGGACAGACTATTAAATATACAGCTTTTTATATAATAATTAAATGCGCAAAAACTTACAACACATAATCCTACAACAAGCAGAGGAAACCAGTCAGCAACCAATGAGTTCAGAACAAAATTTCCTAACGGCTGAAGGTATCGAACTCAAACCAACCTATTCCGAAGAGGATATCAAAGGAATGGAACACCTCGATTTCGGAGCTGGTTTTGCACCCAATCTTCGCGGTCCATATGCAACCATGTTTGTCCGTCGTCCATGGACCATCAGGCAATATGCAGGTTTTTCTACTGCCGAAGAAAGCAATGCCTTCTACAGAAGAAATCTTGCTGCAGGTCAAAAAGGACTTTCCATTGCCTTTGATTTACCTACCCATAGAGGCTATGATTCTGATCACGAACGTGTGGTTGGCGATGTCGGAAAAGCAGGTGTTGCTATAGATACGGTTGAAGATATGAAAGTATTGTTCGACCAAATTCCACTAGACGAAATGTCGGTATCTATGACCATGAACGGTGCCGTTTTACCCATTATGGCTTTTTATATTGTTGCAGCCGAAGAGCAAGGTGTACAAACACAACAGCTTTCAGGAACCATCCAAAACGATATCCTCAAAGAATTTATGGTGCGTAACACCTACATCTATCCACCAACACCATCAATGAAAATCATTGCCGATATATTTGAATATACCAGCAAAAAGATGCCCAAGTTCAACTCCATCTCTATTTCAGGATACCATATGCAAGAAGCAGGTGCCACGGCAGATATAGAGTTGGCGTATACACTTGCTGATGGTTTAGAATACATTCGCACCGGATTATCAACCGGTATGAAAATCGATGAGTTTGCGCCTCGCCTATCTTTTTTCTGGGCTATCGGAATGAACCATTTTATGGAAATTGCCAAAATGCGTGCCGGCAGAATGATATGGGCCAAACTCGTCAAACAATTCAACCCAAAAGACGACAAATCATTGGCTTTGAGAACCCATTGTCAGACGTCAGGTTGGAGTCTTACCGAGCAAGATCCGTTCAACAATGTGGCACGAACCACTATCGAAGCGATGGCTGCGGCTTTTGGTGGCACACAATCGTTGCACACCAATGCCTTAGACGAAGCCATAGCCTTACCTACCGATTTCTCAGCTCGTATAGCGCGCAATACTCAAATTTTCATACAAGAAGAAACCAAAATCACCAAAACCGTCGATCCGTGGGCAGGCAGTTTTTATGTAGAAAGTCTCACCAACGAAATAGCACAAAATGCTTGGAAACTTATTGAAGAAGTAGAAGAATTGGGCGGTATGACCAAAGCCATCGAAGCCGGAATTCCAAAATTGCGAATCGAAGAAGCTGCTGCACGAAAACAAGCTCGTATAGATTCTAGCCAAGACATCATTGTAGGGGTCAACAAATACCGGCTAGAAAAAGAAGATCCGTTGCACATACTAGATGTCGACAACCAAATGGTGCGAAAGCAGCAACTAGAGCAACTCGACAAGATAAAAGCCACACGCAATACCGAAAAAGTAAAAGCAAGTTTGGCAAAATTAACCGACTGTGCTAAAAACTCTAATGGAAATTTACTATCTTTAGCCGTAGAAGCGGCAAGAAACAGAGCAACACTAGGCGAAATCAGTGAAGCACTCGAAACCGTTTATGGAAGATATAAAGCACAAATCAGAAGTTTTAGTGGCGTGTATAGCAAAGAAATAAAAAACGACGAAAGCTTTGAAAAAGCAAAACAATTGGCCGATGCCTTCGCCAAAAAAGAAGGTCGTCGCCCACGTATTATGATTGCCAAAATGGGACAAGACGGTCACGATCGTGGTGCCAAAGTAGTTGCCACAGGGTATGCCGATGTCGGTTTTGACGTAGACATTGGACCATTATTTCAAACACCAGCCGAAGCCGCCAAGCAAGCGGTGGAAAACGACGTACACATTCTAGGCGTTTCCTCATTGGCAGCAGGACACAAAACCCTAGTGCCACAAGTCATAGAAGAACTCAAAAAATACGGCCGACAAGACATAATGGTTATTGTAGGTGGTGTTATACCAGCACAAGATTACCAATTTCTTTTTGATGCCGGAGCAGTAGCCGTTTTTGGTCCTGGAACCAAAATTAGCGAAGCCGCGATTAAGATTTTGGAAGTGCTTATTGATTAATCAACCAAAACTGATAGGTTTTCAAAACCTGTCAGGTTTCTAGCGAGAAAAGTATGATACAAGCACTTGAAAATGGTAATTACTACCATATTTACAATAGAGGAATAAATAGCGGTATTCTTTTTAAAGAAAATAAAAACTACGAACATTTTATTAATTTGTATGACACTCATATTGAACCTATAGCAGAAACTTATGCTTGGTGTTTAATGAAAAATCACTTTCATTTTTTGGTAAGATTAAAAGAGGAAGCAGAAATACAATCCGAAAGGAAAATTTTACCTTCACAATCTTTTTCAAATTTATTTAATGCCTATACCAAAGCTTTTAATAAAAGTTATAATAGACACGGAGCATTATTTGAAAGACCTTTTAAAAGAAAATCAATCGACAATGAAAGTTATTTTCAAAACCTAATAACTTATATACATAATAATCCTGTTCACCACAAAATTTGCGAAAATCCAATTGAATATCCTTGGAGTTCTTATATCACTTGTATTTCAGATAAACCAACAAAACTTAAACGTAAAAAGGTTATCGAAATGTTTAATGACATCGAAAACTTTAAATATGTTCATCAATTAAAAAGTAATCCATTTACTATTGAAAGTTTTTTAGGAATTTAGGTTTTACATAATTAACTCTTTTTAGAAACCTAAGAGGTTTCTATATATTAGCCAACTAAGCATACTCTCCCATTTTCCTAATAAAAACAATCAAAATTCAAGGCTATACAACAAAACTCACATAAACCAACAAACCTGACAGGATTTAAAAAAATTAAAGGTTTGGATGAAACCTGACAGGTTTTAAAACCTTTTAAACTCCTGACCTTAAATGAATATAATTTAAATGAAACCGGACAAGTTTTTAAAGAATTAAAGGTTAGGATGAAACCTGACAGGTTTTTAAAACCTGTCAGGTTTAGTGCCAAAGAATCACATATTATATTTTAAAAACACCAACAGAAAAGTTGGTGTTTTTTTATATTTCTTCAATACCCAATGATTTTAAGAACTCAAAGGTCCCATCATACATAAAATTAGGTCTTGTAATGTCTTCATTGTTTCCTTTTGGAACATAAATAATCATTCCCTGTCTTGCTCTTGTTAATAAAACTCGATATGAATTTATTAAATATTTGATAATTTCTTCATTATTAACATTTTGCCACTTTGTTCCTTTAAATTTTCTGAAATTCCAATCATTTTCAGCATAAAATAAATCTCCATCCCAAGCAACACATATCCAATCTAACTCTAATCCTTGAATGTCAAATTCAGTTGCAACCTCTTCTAGAAAATAAGATGATCTTATATCATTTTTATCATTTAAAAACCAATTTGGCGCATCTACTTTTGCTTTAACATTTAATCCAAAAGGGCGCAATCTTATTCCGCCAGAAGATGCTACAATTCCACTTCTTTCAGAACCTTTAGTTTTATGTTTCAACCATTTTTTGGCTGTTGCTAAATCCCGAGTAATTTTAATTGGATATTCTTTTTTAATATAATTCAAATAAATATTCTTTGCTTTTATTACATCGTTATTAATAATTTCTTGAATGAAATCTGATAATTTAGCACTTCTAAATGACCTTAAAGATACTGACAAATGAAGTTCATCTTTTTTTGTTGCCTTTCTATTTTTTAAAATTGTTAATGCATTTTCATCTTTTATGTAATTTTTATCTTCAATAATTTTTGAAGAAAAATAAATTTCCCAATCTTTAAATTTATTTTCAAATGGTCGAATCCATTCTTCTAAACCTGCTTCACCTGTATTAATTTCTTGTCCACCACCAATTAAACAAACAATTGTGCACCAAGTTTTATGTCTATCCATTACTTCAATAAGAAATTCAGGTTCCGATTTATTAAAATCAGAAATCCCTTTGTTTCTTTTCATGAAATTGGAAGCTTGTTCTTTTGTCCAAGCTCTTTGCGCTTCATCAAAAATGGTTACTTTTTCTATAGGTGCTGTTAAATCATTTATATATTCATCTCGAAAATGATGTATATTTTGAATAAAAGATTTTACTTCATTTTTAGCAGTATCTTTTGTAATATTTAAATTATTTTCTTTTGCAGTTTTAACTTTGTCTCTTGTTAATGCTTCTTTTAAAACATCAACCAATGGACCATTGCCTGAAAGAAAAACTGCGTGCTCTTCTTTTTCATAATTAGACCTTAAATTAGCAATATTTAGTCCTGCTAATGTTTTACCTGCACCGGGAACACCAGTTATAAAACAAATAGATTTTTTATAATTAAATTTAGAATAATCAATTATATCTGAAATGCAATTTGATGTTACAGATAAATTTTCTGCACCAGAATCACTTCTTGAAATTTCTTCAACATTATGTTTTTTATATAAAGCGGTTGCAGCTTCAATAATTGTTGGTGTTGGTTTATAAATAGAATTCTCCCAATATTTATAATCGATTTTTTCAAATCCTCTAAAATTTAATAGAGTTGTATTTATAACTTCATTTAAATTATTTGAATTTGCACAAATTGCATCATATAAATTATCAATACTTTTTTTATAAATATTTTGGACCTCTAAAGCTTTATCTGCAATTAATATTGGAATAATAATTTTATTATGACTTCCTTCGTGAAAATTATTTAAATCTAAACCATAATCAAAAGCTTGGTCCAAAGCATATTTATCATAAATATCAGAGCCAATTTTAAATTCTAAAATAAAAATGCAATTATCTATAATTAATATATTATCAACTTTTTTTCCCATTCTTGGAATGGTAAATTCAAAATAAATTTTTCCATTAATGGTTGATAATTGATCTTTTAAAATCTGAATTTGACTTTTCCAAGCATTAGATTGTTGAATTATAAGTTTATTCAAATCATAATTCCCAGAAATTTTCCCATAAATAGTTTCTGAATTTTCAATAACAAATTCGTTAATGAAATTGCTGTAGTAAGCTCTATTCATCAAAAAATTCTTTGATGTTTATTTCGAGAGCTTTTGCTAATCTTTCAAGAATTTCAATAGATACATTTCGTTCTCCTTTTTCAATTGTAGGTAAATATGTTCTATCTATTTCAGATAAATTTGCCAACTTTTCTTGAGAAAAGCCTTTTAATTTCCTAAATTCTTTGATCTTGTTACCAACTCTTTGTTTAATATTCATTTAACAAATATTCTAAAATGTAGAATATATTGCAACGGAGTATAGTCGTCTTTTGCTGATGCTAATTAATCTATTGTTCCAACTCCTCAAACTCTCCCATCTACCTAATAAAAAACCAAAATACAAACCAAAATACTAAATAAACCAACAAACCTGACAGGTTTTAAATACCTGTCAGGTTTCATTTAATTATTTGCAATCCATTCAAAACGATACACAAAAAAACTCCCAACAAACCCAATCACCAAACCCCAACAATTTCCAACCCTTGCAACGCCAATTCGTTAAAGGGGTATACAACACCATTTACCTTTTGGTAATAACGAGTTTGTAAAACGGCATGACACACTTCGGTTCCTGTGGGTAAAGGAGTAGGAGTCAAACTAAAAGTTGAGGCTTTAAAAGAAGCATCAAGCAAAACAGGTTCACTGGTATAAAATGCAGCAACTTCGTTTTCAAAAGTTAAGGTTAGTAATCCCAAACATACTTGTATACCAGAAGCGCCTTGTGGCATTGAGCAATTTTTCATTTGCAAATCACGAACAGTATAAGTGGCTGTAGCAGCATCAAAATGTCCCACACTGGGTAAAAATTGGCTCGCTTTTTTTGGGGTAATAGCAAACTGCAAGAGTAAGTTACGACCTTCTGGAGTAACCAAGCCATTGGCAAATTGCCGTTGTCCACGTGGCGAAACAGTATCAAAACATTTTATCGCTTGAAACAACCGCATCAACCTGCCATGCAAAGTCACATCAGCAACATCCTTCAAAAAAGGGTGCAAACCTATACGAAAAAGTTTTTTTGCTTTGGATACTCGTCCAAACTCAGAGGAGTTCTCCCGTACTCTTGCCATTTCAGGTTTGGTTTTTATAGCTTTCCCATTAAAGCCACCACCTGCAACTCGCACAACAGGCACACCTTTACGAAGATAAAAATTCAACCCTTGAAGCGTGCCAACTAGCTGTAATATTCCTTTTTGCTTTGCCATAATCTAAAATACTAATCATCAAAAATAATACTTTTTTATAGTATACAGTATTTATATAACGTAATTATAGTGTATATATAGCGTATATAAAACGTATATAATTGTAATAAGAGTAATATAATCCCCGATAAATAGCGGTAGCAGTAGAAACAAAATAGTCACTTTAAAAAACCTAGCGCCACAAAATCTCCTCAATAAGTTGTATAAGAATTGGATTTATAATAACATTTTATTGCTACAGTCCTGAAAAGTTTCAATAATGGATTTAGTTTGATAAAATTACTCTCGCTCTAACCAACCCGTCACACTCAACCGTCGTTCATTCGTCACCAAAACCTCGTGTTCCAGCTCATTGCTTCTAAAGAAAACGGTTTTCCCTTGTGTAGGTGAAATTGTTTGGTTGGCATCCGTTTGATAAATCTGCAATTCGCCACCATCTTGGGCTTGCCAATTCGGATTAAGGTAACTGATAATAGAAAACTGTCGTATAGAATTGTCTTTAAACTGGTCCAAATGTTTTTTATAAAAATCACCAGCTTCATATAATGAATAATGAAATTCATAATTCCTAATATCAGCAATTTCTTGATTTTACAATAGTTTTGAATTTCAAACTATTATTATCTACTCATTTTTTATTTGTCTAAAAAATACATAAATGAAATAAAAGTTACTACACAAAATCATAATTCTTTTTTACAACCTTGTAACAATAAGTTTTTTTTATTTTTTAAAATTAAAATAAAATAAAAAACTGATTTTCAATAAATTATAACTATCTTTAATTACCCTAAATTTTGTTGTGTTACCTAAAATTATTAATAATTAAACAAATAATTTATGAAAAACAAGATTTTAAAAGGAATTACAGTGTGTATTATTACAGTACTTGCTATTGCCTGTAATCCAAAAAAAGAAGATCCAACAACTGCTGCTGCTGATGTTGTAGACAAAGAACAAATTAAAGCCGATTTTCAAATTATGGAAACTGCATTTGCTGATGCTATGAATGCTGGTAAACCTGAAACTATTGTTTATTATTCTAATGATGCCACTAGTTATTCTCAAAACAAACCGCCATTAATAGGTAAAGCAGCCATTGACAAATCTCTTTTAGAAGAAAATACCTCTAAAGTAAAAGGGGATAAAGTGAGTTATACTGTAAATGAAGTTCATCCTTCGAGTGATGGAGAAATGGTAGTTGAAATTGGAAGTTATAATGTAACAGACTCAAATAATACTATTAAACACAGTGGAAATTATATGAGTTTATTTCATAAAGTTGATGGAAAATATCTATGTGTTCGGGATATGAGCGCTTCTATAATGCCATTACCAAAAAAATAGATACATTAGAATAATTTACCAAAAAGCACTTCAAATAAGAAGTGTTTTTTTTTTAATTTTAATCAAGATAAACGTTTTTTTACTAGCTCCACGAAGTCTCACAAGTTCAAAGTAAAAATCAAATTCCTTAACAAAATTTAAAACAAAGTAAAATATATCAATCTAAAAAGATAATATTTTAAATTGAAATTTGTAAATGACGATAAAAAAATAGTTTTCCAAAATTCACCTTTTCAACCAACCCGTCACACTCAACCGTCGTTCATTCGTCACCAAAACTTCGTGTTCCAACTCATTGCTTCTAAAGAATACCGTTTTCCCTTGTGTAGGTGCAATCGTTTGGTTGGCACCTGTTTGGTAAATCTGCAATTCGCCACCATCTTGGGCTTGCCAATTCGGATTAAGGTAACTGATCATTGAAAATTGTCGGTTCGAATTGTCTTTAAACTGGTCCAAATGTTTTTTATAAAAATCACCAGCTTCGTACAACGAATAATGAAACTCATAATCAGTGATTCCGGCATAGCAACTGCTATTCAAGTAAAGCACAAAAGCATCTATGTGATCAAAAAAAGCATTTTCATGAACATTGTTGTGCTTTTTATCAAGCCAGTAAATAGTATCTTTCCGGATAAGGGCATTAATTTGGAGTTTATGGTCATTGCCTACTCCTGCTTGCTGCAACAAGGCATTGGCTTCCAATGTGAGGATATTGTTGGCCAAATGTTTACACAAAGATACACTCAAAAAATCTTGGGCTATGCCTACTTTATTGGCTATAAAACTCGCTATCAAGGTTTCAAAACTCGCTTCCATCCTACTGCAATTTCTTGATTTGACAAGATTTGGGTCAAGGTAGGCTATTTTATACTAGTAAATAGTTTTGTTTATACTAATGAATTATAAATTTAAATTATAGGTGTTATTGCGATGTAAATTATTGATACAATACATACATTTTATTATGAGTTACATGGGCAATGATTTTCAAATTTTGAAGTATTACAAGTTAGTGTTTTTAGTAGAAATTAGGATGCAATTATATCCTTTAAAATTAATAATCTCAATTTTATCTCTAAAATATAATGATATTACTTTCCAATTTTAATTACACAAGGTACATCTACCTCAACAAAACAACAACAAAAAATCATAACTTCTTATAAAACAAGCCCTTTTCAATGATGATTATAGTATAGATTTATTTCATTTTAATGCTACAATTTTAAATAATTATTTCGTATGTTTATTATGAAAAAAAGACAACCCTTGAAACAATGCTTAAAAAAGCACTTTTATTAATTATTATTTTATATCAAACCCTTTCTTTTGGTCAATTGGGTTTTTGCGGTGGTAGTAGTGGTGCTCCTATTTTTATTGAAAATTTTGGTAGCGGAACTACTTATGGTCCAGCCTTGCCAATAGGAATTACCAATTATAACTTTGTTTCAAGTGGTTTTCCTAACGATGGAGAATATACATTGTATTACAGAACCAATCTAATTGCCAACAATTGGTTGTATTCTTTAGATCACACACCAGATACTCAACCTGACGGAATTGACGGTAAATGTTTAATTGTAAATGCTAGTAGTACACCAGGACAATTTTACAAAAAAACCGTAACGGGTTTATGTAGCAACACTACTTTTGAGTTTTCTGCATGGGTCATCAACATCATCAACTCGGCTTCTGGTGGATGTCCAGGCACAGGAATTCCAGTAAATGTAAGTTTTGAAATTTGGGATGCTACCGATACTATTTTACTTCGATCAGGAAGCACCGGAAATATAAACGGAACATCAACTCCAATCTGGAATCAATACGGATTGGTTTTTACAATGGGTGCTGGACAAACTTCGGTTATCCTAAAAATGAGAAACAATGGTGCTGGAGGTTGCGGAAATGATTTAGCTATTGATGATATTATGTTTAGAGCTTGTGGTGAGTTTAGCTCAATTACAAGAACAGGAACTGCACTTAACACTATTTCTGTTTGTGCAAACGAAACCATTACTAGCACAACACTTCAAGTAACTACAACAGGAACTGCAACAAATGTTTACCAATGGCAACAAAGTAATAATAATATAAACTATACCGACATTGTAGGCGCAAATGGTGCATTATATACAATGCCAACCTCTTTTGCAACAACTACCTATTACAGAGTAAAAGTAGCTAGTGATACTACCAATTTAAATAATCCTTTTTGTTCTACGTTGTCAGAAATTTTTACAGTAAATGTAAATCCATTACCAAATGCTCCCATTTCTACTGGTAATCAATCCATTTGTAGCAATCAAACCACAACGCTCAATGTAACTGTAAATCCCAATGAAAGTGTCAATTGGTATGATGCAACAACAAACGGAAATCTAATAAGAGCAAATTCGTTATCCTATAGTCCAACTTCTGCAGGAACATATTACGCGGAAGCATATAATATTACAACAGGTTGCAAAAGTGCTACTCGAACAACCGTTGTAGTAAATCCTATTACAACCATAACAACTACGGGTACAACAACCATTTGTTCTGGAGCAACAACTGCAATAAATCTAGTAGCTTCAGATACGAGTGCAACTATAAATTGGACCGCAACTTCATCAAATGTCGTAGGATTTTCAAACGGTACAGGAAATACTATTGCTCAAACCCTAACCTATTCTGGAAATGCAACAGGAACAGTAACTTATACCATTACACCAATAAAAAATGGTTGCGCAGGAACACCAAAAATAGTTGTAGTAACAGTAAATCCCCAACAAAATATTACATTAACATTTCCTGTGATACCAACTACTTTATGCTTAAATGCTACAGCTCCAATATTACCTAGTGTGTCTTCGAATACAACTCCAATTAGTGGGACTTGGACACCATCTATAATAAATACTACTGCAATTAGTACAACAATTTATACTTTTAATCCAATAGTTGGGAACTGTCAAACCATTCTGCCGTATCAAGTTTCAATTACTATTGGAAACAATTTTGTATCCGATTTTAATCCTACAATAACACTTTGTTCAGGAGATACACCACCGCTACTAAATCCTATTGCTCCAAACGGAATTGCCGGTACGTGGAATCCACCAACTATAAATAATACAACATCTGGATTGTATACTTTTATACCAAACAACAATCTATGTACTTTAAATCAGACAATAAATGTTGTTATTACAACCCTTACAGTATCTTCTTCTGGACCAACTACTATTTGCTCTGGTGAGACAACTGCAATAAATTTAATGCCTTCAGATGCAAATGCAACCATAAATTGGACAGCAACAGCAACAAATGTTGTAGGATTTTCAAACGGTTCAGGAACTACAATTGCCCAAACCTTAACTTGTTCAGGAAATACAACAGGAACCGTGACATATACCATTACAGCTACAAAAAACAGCTGTGTAGGTATACCAAAAATTGTTGTAATTACGGTTAATCCTCCAACTATTATTACACCAACTTTTTCAATAATACCAAATAAATTATGTGTAAATGATATTGCACCACTTTTACCAAATATATCCACAAACACAACTCCAATTAATGGTACTTGGACACCAGCAATAATAAATACAGCTTCAATTGGCACAACAACTTATACGTTTAGCCCTCAACTAAGCTATTGTCAAAACATTCAGCCATATCAAGTTACTATCACTGTTGGAAATGATTTTATACCTGATTTTGATGCTACTATAAAACTTTGTTCAGGTACAACACCACCTTTTTTAAATACAACTTCACCCAACGGAATTACCGGCACTTGGAATCCTTCAACCATTAACAATAATGTTTCGGGCAGTTATCTTTTTACACCAAATGCCAATCAATGCGCTGATAGTCATACATTAAATGTCACCATTTTAGATTCAAATCTAACGAGTATTTCTTATACCACAACAAACGCATTCTCAGAAAATCAAATCGTTTCAATTTTTGCTATTGATTCTGGAAATTACTATTATCAAATGGATAATGGTGTGCTGCAAGAAAGCAATGTTTTTGAAAATGTAACTTCCGGAACACATACAATTACTGTAATTGACCAAAATGGATGTTCACAACCTATTAGTGACCAAATTATCATAATTGGGTTTCCCTCCTTTTTTACACCCAACGGAGATGGTTTTAATGATTATTGGACAATTTCTAATTTAAGTAGTTTTCAAAAACCCGTAATTAGAATATTTAATCGTTTTGGAAAATTAATCAAACAAATTGCATCAAACGGTAATGGATGGGATGGAACTTTCAACGGAATTGCACTACCCGCAGATGATTATTGGTTTACTGTAGATTTTATTGAAAATAATCAATCTAAAACTTTTAAATCTCATTTTAGTATTAAAAGATAAAAGTTATTTTCAAAAAAGTAAACCCTTTATTTAATAGACTAGTCGTTTTTATGGTAACATTCGTTTTATTAAATTTGGAAAAAATTGAATAGGATGACATCAAAATTCCCACATAGTACAACCAGTATCTTTTCGGTGATGTCACAATTGGCAAAAGAATACAATGCCATCAATCTTTCGCAAGGTTTTCCTAATTTCCCAGTAGAGAAACGGTTGAAAAACAGTTTGGCATTTTGGGCTAAAGAAGAAGTACATCAATACTTACCAATGGCAGGATTTCCGCCTTTATTAGAAAAAATTGCGGCTTTAACTTTTCAATCCTATAGCCGAAAAATCAATGCAACTACGGATGTTTTAATTACTGCTGGCGCTACCGAAGGCATTTTTGCCACCATACAAGCCTTAGTCAATCCAAAAGAAGAAGTCATTATTCTCGATCCGAGTTATGATTGTTATGAAACACCAATCGTATTGTGCAATGCCAAACCCATTCGCATCAACCTCAACGACGATTTTACACCCAATTGGGATGCTATTGGCAAGGCAATGAATGCCAAAACCAGAATGATAATCATCAATAATCCCCACAATCCTACTGGAAAAATATGGACCGCAAATGATTTTATTCAACTAGAAAATCTACTAGATGTATACCCTAATGTCATAGTCCTTTCGGATGAAGTCTATGAATACATCACTTTTGAAAACCAACATATTTCTATAAATAACTTCCCGAAATTAAGAGAAAAAAGCGTGATTGTTTCCTCTTTTGGAAAATCCTTTCACATTACCGGTTGGAAAATTGGGTATCTTATTGCACCAGAATTTATAATGAACGAAATCAAAAAAGTACACCAATATTTGGTTTTTAGTGTAAACAGTGTCGCACAATATGCACTCAACGAATATATGGAAGTGGTGGAAGTAGCAGAACTTGGTCATTTTTACAAACAAAAAAGAGATTTTTTTAGAAACCTACTACAAGAAACCAAATTTGAATTATTGCCCTGTGAAGGATCGTATTTTCAAATTGCATCCTATAAATCCATTTCAAACGAAAATGACATCGACTTTACCAAACGTTTAGTCAAAGAAATTGGTGTGGCTGCTATACCACTTTCTCCTTTTTATGCAGAAAAAAAACAAACGCAATGCATACGATTTTGTTTTGCCAAAGACGAAAAAACCTTAACTCTAGCTACAGAAAGACTAATGAAACTGTAGTTTTTTG
>JAYTNO010000222.1:0-17942 GCA_043748275.1 Flavobacterium sp.
ACCAGTAGTAGCATTGTAAATTGGTGTTAATGTTGACGCAATAGTATTGGCAGCACTTGCACTCAACAACTTCGCCTTAAAATTCGCATCAGGAATATTCACAATCTGTGCATTACAAATGCCAGAAATTAGTATCAAAAGGTAGCCTAGTTTTTTCATTGGTATTGGTTTTTATAATTGTTGTTGTTTTGTTGTTTTTTATAATGATTTTATCAATTCTTGCAAGCGTTCTTTTTTGCGAGCCGAAATAGGAAGTTGGGCATTGTCTGCCATAACCACAAAACCTCCGTCTTTCTTGACATAGGATTTGAGATACGCCAAATTGATTAAATGTTTTTGGTGTATGCGCTCAAATCCATATTCTGACAATAAATCTTCATATTCTTTGAGTGTTTTAGAAATAATAACCGGAATATTATTCTTGATAAAAAAAGTTGTGTAATTATCCTCACCTTCGCATCTAATAATATCACTCACATCATATAGGTGAATTCCATCGGCTGTTGTGAGTGCAATTCTTTTGAAATTATCTACTTTTTTTCTGATATTTTCCAGCAATAAATCAATATGAGCATAACTGTCGTTTTTTTCTAAAACCTTTTTTATTTTACCAATCACATTTTCTAATTCGTCTGGATCTACAGGTTTTAACAGAAAATCTAAAGCACTAAATCGGAACGCTTTTATAGCATACTCTTCGTGTGCGGTAATAAAAACAATATGCGAAGTTGTTTTTCCGTTTTTCTGGGCAATTTTTTCTAAAACATCAAAACCTGTTCCGTCGTGAAGCTGTATGTCTAGAAAAACTACTTGTGGTTTTAGCATATCTATAACTTCTACTCCAGAAGCTACATCTTCAGCTTCGCCAACAATTTTTATATCTGGCGCATAGAATGACAGCAATTCTCTCAATCCGTTGCGTAAGTTAGTATCGTCGTCTATTATTACTGCTGTTATCATTTTAGTTGCTTGTAGTTTGAAGTTGCGTATTGGTTTGTTTCGAAATATATTGCAAAGGCAATTGAAGGGTAACTTTTGTACCTTTATGATCGTCTTTTAATTCTTCAATTATTACTTCCGCTTTTTTAGAAGTTGAAGCAGCAATCATTTGCAATCTTTTCTTGGTGATATCCAATGCCATAGATTGGTGTACCGAAACCGAATTTTCTTTTATTGTTTTGGATGTGTTGAAACCAATTCCTGAATCTTGAATGATACAAACCAGACTTTCATTTTGTAACGAAAAATGAATGGCAATTGTTCCTATTTCTTTACTTGGAATTACTCCGTGTATGATGGCGTTTTCTACGAAAGGTTGCAATAATAATGGCGGAAGCGCAACATCGTCTTCTATCGTTTTATCTTTTGTAATGGTAA
The DNA here is from genome assembly GCA_043748275.1 of Flavobacterium sp. Classification (GTDB taxonomy): domain Bacteria; phylum Bacteroidota; class Bacteroidia; order Flavobacteriales; family Flavobacteriaceae; genus Flavobacterium. The sequence goes on from JAYTNO010000222.1 coordinate 1,378, forward strand.
AATTGAATTTATGATTGAACCGCAATTGTTCTAATTCGAGGTAATTTTCTAAACTTTGAATTTCTTTATCAATTGGAATTAATGATTGTTTTGAATATTCGAGTGTTAATCGCATGAGTTTAGAAAATTTGGCTAAATATTTTACTGCAGAATGTGTTCCGTTTTGAACAATAAAACTCGAAATTGAACCCAAACAATTGAATACAAAATGCGGATTCATTTGCAAATGCAAGGCTTTCTGTTCGTATTCTGCCAATTCTTTTTGAAGTGTTAATGTTTTTTTGAGTTGCATTCTGTTATAAAATAGAAAACCAATTCCGGCTAACATTAAGGCAAATAATCCTGCAAAAAACAATTCCATTTTGTTTTGTTTGGATTGTTCTTTAAGTAATAAATCCTTTTTTTCTAATGCTGCTTTTTGAAGCACTTCTCGTTTCTCGAATTCAAAATTCATTGCCGATTCAACACTTTTACGAATGGCAGAAGCATTGGTTAAACTGTCTTTAGCATGATTGTATAGTTTAAAATGTTGCAATGATTGCATCGGATTATTTTGCTGATCGTATATAGCACTCAACAATTTTTCGGCAACTGCAATTTGTTCTATAACACCCAATTCTTTGGCTAATTTTAAACCACTATTTGTATTAGACAAAGCAGATGAAGTGTTTTTTTGATCTAAATACAATTGACCTAAATAGAGATAGGTGTTGGCTACACCAAATTTATCCTCAATGTTTTTGAAAGTTTCAATCGCAATTGTCCAACTCTCTATTGCTTTTGCTGGATTTTTGATAGCCGAATAATACAATCCCATATTATTATACCATTCTCCCAAAGCACGAGTATCAGGATTTTTATCAAGAATAGATTTTGCTTTGCTGTAATATTCTAAAGCTTTATCGTTACTTTTTTGTTTCAAATAACAATTGGCAATATTGGTAAGTGTGATACTTACATTAGAATCATTCTCTTTTTCTTGAATTTTTTGAGCTTTTAGAAAATAGTCTAAGGCTTTAAAATCCTCACCTTGAGATTGGTAGGCCACTCCAATATTATTATAAACCTGTGCTGCTTTTTTGTCCTCTTTTATTGTTTCGTAGATTTTTACCGCTTTCAAATGATATTGCAAGGCTTTGGCATAATTACTTTGTTCGGCAAAAACTATTCCGATACTTCCGAAGGCTTTTGCTAATCCTTTTTGAATTTCAAGGCTATTTTTATCGCTGGTTTGCGATTCATTTTCGAAAATACTTTGTGCCGATGCAAAATTCTGTAAGGCTTGAGGATAATTTCCTAAAATGATGTTGGCGTTTCCGAGATTCAATTCTGCATTTCCAACTTCAATTGTATATTGAATTTTATGGGCTATTTGCAAGGCTTTGTTTGCAAACTGAATCATCTTTGTTGGATTGGTATATTTATATTCGTTAGCAATTGCATTGAATATTTGTGCTTTTTCGATATCGTTTTTTGAATGTTGCAAAACTATATTCAAACTGTCTATTGCTTTGGTTTGTGATTGTACCAAAGTAAAACAACTTAAAAATACGAGTATAAAAATTGGTGTTTTCATTTTTCTCAGATTGAATAACAAATATACTATTTCCTTATTCTTAAAAAGTAATCAATGAGGAAACGATGGTTTTGAATGAGTAAATGATGGTTTTGAGTGAGAATTTGATTTTATAATAAAAAAAACCCTCAATGATTATGAAATCTTGAGGGTTTATATTAATCTAATTTTTAAAACTATTCTTTCATCACTTTCTCAACTTTGCTTCCTTTATTGGATGTGATTTTTAAGAAATAAACTCCTTTTGCTTTATTAGCAATATCTATAAATTTAGTATTGCCCAAAATAGTTTCTAATACTCTGCCTTGAACATCATATAAAGCTATCGATTTGATATCAGAATTTGAAGCTATATTTATTCTTGAAGTTGTAGGATTTGGATAAACGGTAATACTTTCATCTTTTGTAAATCCTGAATTTCTTAATGTTGCAAATGTAGTTTCGGCATCATTGGTAAGTATCGGGAAATTGTAATCAAAATAAATATTTGCATTATTAATCACCATATCGCCTGTATTCAAATTATCTTTTGTTTTAATTTTAAACAATACATCGCCGTGACCACCAACTGGAGGATTGCCAATATTGCGTTCTAGATTTATATTTTCGAAAATAAACTCTACCACATTACCAGTTATGACTGTTCTTTCGGAAGCTGATGCACTAATAACTTGCAAAGTATTAATATCAAATTTTGTAGTGTCTATGATATCTTTTACAACGATATTAACAGCACTTGCTGAACCTGTATTTTCAAAATTTACAGTATAATGCAAATATTCTCCAATTCTTTCTGTAGCAACTTGATTGCCTTCAAGACAAATAATATCATTTGGATCTAAAGAGTTCACAACAGTTTGATGCAAATCAAAAACATTATCATCTGGCAATTCGTCACCAGTAACAGGATTTACAGAAGCTGCAAAATCAAGAATATCACCCGAATTTACTGCTGGTGTTTCCATTGGCGAATTGACATTCAGAACTAGATTGATAATTCTGGTTTCAAAAGGCAATAAATTAGTATAATTCCAAGTTAATGAACTTGTTGTTTGCAAATTGACTACTGGATTAGCCGAAACAAAATCAGTTCTAGTATCATCAAAAGTAAGATTGACGTTTCCTGAAAGCGTTTGGTTTCCTTTATTTTTAAAAATCAATTTGTATTTTGCATCAAAACCAGGACGTGCTATTCCTTCTGGTGATAATACAACTTCTACATCGGGATGAACTCCGTTTGGTGTGAGGCAAAAATTCTGAGTAGCAATAGAACTATCAAGTGCTGTAAAACTATGATTAGTTGTTGTTGGTGTAATATTATAATAATTAGGATTTTCTAAACTTGTTGTTAATGTGTAATCACCAATTCCTGTATATAAATTATAAATTCCTGTAGAATTCAAAAAAGTGCTACTTGAAATTGTACCATCTGAAATATTTAATCTAACATTATTTGGAATCGTATATTGATTCGTATCACATCCATTATTGTTGTAATCATACTTTACTTGTCCAGTGACTTTGTTATAATTACCACCAGGAACGAAAGTACAATAGGTACTTACCATAACATTTGGATTTACTGATGTTTGTAAACTAGCAACTTGAGATTCATCTGCACAAATGTATTGTAGATTAGGACATTCACTAAATTGAATGTTTTCATTTTCACCATTTTTGGCGAATAGTGTAGCTAATAGATTATTTTGATATAAATAAATGTTGTCCAAATGAATACAATTACTAATATCTAAAGTTGATAGTTGAGTGCCTGCGCATGCAAAATTTGCTAAATTTGTCATACCACTTACATCTAATGATGTTATCGGATTATAACTACAATCAAAATAAGTTAAATTATTTAAATTACTTACATCTAAAGTTGCTATTTGATTTGCATAACATTCAAATTGTGTAAGATTAGTAAGTGCACTTACATCCAGAGATGTCAAGGAATTAGTAAAACAAGCCAACGTTGTAAGGTTTGTGAGATTATTTATTGATAAAGAACTCAAATTATTATTGGTACATCTTAAAGTATTTAAATTTACTAATCCGCTTACATCTAAAGTGCTAATTCCAGTTCCTGAACAATCAAATCCTTGCAAATTTGTCAATTGATTTAAGTTCATTGAAAACGGATTAAAGCCAACATTTAAGTATTCAAGATTAGTTAATGCATCAAGATTTAAGTATGAGATATTATTTCGAGAACAACTTAAAATCTTTAAATTAACCAAATTTGTCACATCTAGATTTGTTAATTCTCCCCAATATCCAACCTTATCACAATATAGTGCTTCAAGATGTATTAAATTACCAATATTTAAAGTGGGAGATGAAACACGGTTACCTCCGCAAGTAAGTAATTTTAAATTGGTAAATGCTTCTAAACCTGTCAAATCATGAATTGCATTATTTGGATACAAAAAGTCATCATTGCCTAAAATTAATTGGGTAATTTGCTCTGCCTCAGAAATTTGAATTTCACCATCAAAATTTGCATCATTAGGCATAGTCATACCAAATTCATTATTGCTATTACCACTTAATACTTTACTTCTAAAAACAGGGTCAGGTATATAAAGAATATCAGGATTAGTTACCAATAATTTAAATTTAGACAAACTATAACAACCTGTAATTGAGTTCGTAACTTTTGCACAAATAGTCTGATAGTTTTCTAAATTTGTATAATTTGATGGGTTGATAATTTCATTTTCAGAATTTTGAGCATCAATTACACTTGGATAATAAGTTAAAGTAACATCTTGTAAACCATTCAAGATTGTAGCAGATTGTGATGTTAAATCAAATGTTGAAAAATGATCATAAGGTATATCTACCTGTGTAAGATTTAGAACTGTTCCAACAACTGGCGTTGGGTCAAGTATTACATTCATTTGAGTGTAAGCAATATTTGTTTGATTGGCAATTTCTATTACTTTAATATATATAATTGATGAAGATAAATACGAATTAATACCTGAAGCTATTGGATTTTCATATAATGAATCTCGATAAAAATTAATAGCATATAAATTAGGATTTAAACTTCCTAAAACAGTTGGTGCTAAATCAAATATATAATAAAATTCAACTCCATCATTATCAAAATCACAAAGATGAAGATCAGGAGGAGTATTAATAACCGGCGGTTGCGCATTTACCATCCCAGTAAATAGCAATAGTAACAATAGTAGTTTTTTCATTTTTAGAGGTTGTTTTAAATTATGTTGTGTTGTTTTCATTTTTATTTAATTTATAACCTCTGTAAAAATTTTCGTTTTTAACGAAGGTTTTATTTTTATAATTGTTATTCTTTAATCACTTTTTCTACTTTACTTCCTTTATTGGATGTGATTTTTAAGAAATAAATGCCATTAGCTTTATCTGATACATCCAAAGTTTTTAGATTTCCTAGAATCGTTTGAAGAATTCTTCCTTGAACATCATACAACGCTATTGACTTGATATTCGTAGCTGCATTAATATTTATTTTAGAAGTCGTTGGATTTGGATAAATTGAAATACTAGCATCCAATTCAAATACAGAATTTCTTAATGTTGCAAAAACAGTTTCAGCTGGAAGCGTTGTGATAGGAGCATTATAGTCGAAGAAAATATCTGCTTGTTTGGAAACACTATCGCCAACCACTAAATCGCTCTTGGTTTTTATTTTGAACAAAATATCACCATGACCGCCAACTGGAGGATTGCCTTGTGTTGCACTAAGATTGATGTTTTCAAAAACAAATTCTATTACATTACCCGTAATTCTAGTATAAGAAGGATGCGAAGTATTCATAACTTGTAAAGTTGAAATATCATATTTTGTTAAGTCAATTTCATCTCTCACTACAATATTTTCGGCTTGAAAGGTTCCTGTATTTTCAAAATTGATAGCATAATGCAAGTAGTTACCTATTTCTGTTGGAGATACACTATCGCCTTCAAGGCAAGTAATATCATTTGGATCAAACGAACCAACTACTATTTGATTGAAATTAAAAGAATTATCATTTGGTAATTCGTCTCCTGTTATAGGAGTTATGTTAGCTGTAAAATTTAAAATGTCTCCAATGTTTACAGCTGGTGTTTCTAAAGGTGAGTTTACATTTAAAGTTAAATCTATACTTCTGTTTTCAAAAGGCATCAAGTTGGTAAAATTCCAAGTTAGAATATTAGTAATTTGATTATTTATTAAAGGCAAAGACGAAACTAAATCAAGTTTTGAATCATTAAATATTAATTTGACATTGCCTGAGTGCATTTGGTTTCCTTTGTTTTTATAAACAATTTTGTAGGTTGCGTTAAAACCTGGACGCGCAAAATCAATTGGAATTAGAACAACTTCAATGTCATTGTGAATACCAACCGCTTCAATACAAAAATCTTGACTCGAGATATTGTTGTTGTTATCAGGAAAATTAAAATTAGCAGAAGTTGGCGAAAAAGAAAACCAAGTTGGATTTTCAACATTTGGAGTTATATTGTAATTTCCTGCGTTGGTAAAATAGTTGTAACTACCATTAATATTAGTAACTGTTGATCCAGTTTCATTACCATCATTAATATCTAATCTTATAAATGGATTTACTTCATCGGTAACATCACAGCCATTATTATCAGCATCAAAAATAGTCAACCCAGAAATAGTATTATGATTACCGCCTGGAGAAAATGTACAATAAGAATTACTAACGGTTGAGTTCATACCTAAACTGTTTAATTGGGTTTGTATAGAGTACAATTGGTCAGTATCTGCACAAATGTATTGCAAGGTTGGGTTCATAGAAAAATCTAAAAGTTGTTCGTTTTTACCGTTTTTTATGAATAATGTGTTTAGTTGGTTATTAGTACAATAAAGTTGATTTAAATTTAGACAATTACTTACATCTAAAGTTTGTAATAAATTATTATCGCAATATAAATATTGTAAGTTAGTTAAATTTGAAACATTTAAGACACTGGTTTGTGTATCGTAACAAGAAAGACCTTTTAAGTTTACCAAATTATTTAAGTTAAAATTGGGTAACGGATTATTTGAATAACTTAAAATTTCTAATAATGAATTGTTAGTTAAATCTAAGGAGTTAATCTGATTGTTTGTACATTGAAACGCATATAAAAGCGTTAAGTTACTAGTGTCAATAGTTGTTAATAGATTGTAACTACATTCTACTTGAGTCAGGTTGTTTAAGTTGTTTAGGTTGATAGTTGATAGTTGATTAAACTGGCAATCTAAATATTTCAAATTATTTGCAGAAGATAAATCCAGTGTTGTTAAAAGATTGTTTCTGCAAGATAAGTTTTCTAGTGCAGGGAAGCCTGAAATATCTAGACTTGTTAAGTTATTAAACCCACAACCTAAATAAACTAAATTTGGTGATATGCCGCTAATATTTGCGAGACCAATATTATTACTTGAAAAATCTAAATTTACTAACGAAGTAAGTCCGTTTAAATTTAAGGTTGTAAGTTGGTTAGTACCGCAACCTAAGGTTTTTAAATTTGTTAAGTTAGATACATTCAAAGTTGTAAGCTGATTATTATTGCAACTTAAGATTTCTAGAAGGGGTAAATTTGTTAAACTCAAATTTGTTAAATAATTATATGCATAATTAAGTATTTTAAGATGTGTTAATCCATTCAAATTCAAATTTGTTATACGGCTTTGCCAACACCCTAATTCTACTAAATTAACTAAATTACTAACATCAAGTGTTGTAAGAGCAGTAGAGTGCAAATCTAAATATTTCAAGTTGGTTAAACTGTTCACATTTATACTACTTAATACACCTGCATTTTGTAAGCCAGAAAAATAAAAAGTTTCTAAATTTGTTAAACCCGTTAGATCTATACTAGTTATAAGTGTGTCGAAACATTCAAAATGATTCAAATTTGATAAACCTGTTACGTTAATATTTTGTAATACGTTAGTTACTTGACCATTTACGTATTGTCCACTTCCACATTTCAAAGAAACTAATGCATTTAGATTGGTAACATCTAAAGTTTGAAATTTATTTACATAACAAGATAAACTAGTCAAATTTGGAAGATTTACAAGTGAAAGACTACTTAGCTGATTAAAAGAACAGTCTAAATTTATTAAACTTGTAAGGTTAGTTAAATTTAGTGATGCTATTTTGTTGTAGGAACAATTTAAGTTTGATAGTTGAGGTAAACTAGTTAATGTTAAATTTGTTAAATTGCCTCTGTTACTGTCCTCTAAACCATTACCTGTACTACTAACACCAGTTAAATTAATCTGAGACAAATTTGTTAAATTACTTAAAGTCACATATGTTAGTTCCGTATTTGCTTTGCAATAAATTTCTATTAAAGCTGAAAGGTTTGAAATAGTTAATGATGTTAATTTATTTTCAGAACAATTAAATGAGTATAAATTTGTAAAATTGTCTACATTTATTGAAGTTAAAAGATTAGAGTTGATTTGTAACGATATCAAATTTGGAGCTGTAATTAAATTAAAACTTGCGATTTTATTATTTGACAAATCAAGATATAAAAGGTACTCCAAATTTGTTGCATTAAAACTTGTTAATCTGTTATTATCACAATTTAATGATTGAATGGTAGTAGAAACTCCATTTAAAGTAGTAAGTTGATTATTTGAACAATAAAGCGCGCTTAGAATTGAAACTCCAGTTAAATTTAAAGTAGTTAATTGATTATTGGAACAATTTAGAATTTGTAAATTAGATAATCCAGTTAAATTTAAGTTTGTGATTGAATTATTTTGACAATTTAAATTATACAAGTTTGTAAAACTCATAATTCCTGTCAAATCAGCTATATTACTATTACTCAAATCAAGAGTATTGAAATTCAAAGCTTCACTTTGCTGTATTTCACCATCAGTATTTGTATCAATACCAATATCAATCAACTTCGCCTTAAAATTCGCATCCGGAATAGTCACAATTTGTGCATTCACCATCCCAGTAAATAGCAGTAATAACAATAGTAGTTTTTTCATAATAGTAGTATTTGATTGTTGTGTGTTGGTTTTTGATTGGTATTTGAATCTCTGATATTCTTTTATAGTTGGTTTCATAATTGCGATTTTTTATAAATTCTTAATTAGTTCCTGTAACTTTTCTCTTTTACTCTGAGCAATCGGAATATTGGTATTGTCTGCCATAATCACATAACCACCATCGGTTTTTATATACGATTTTAGAAACGAAAGATTAATAAGATGCGATTGATGTATTCGTTCAAATCCCTGTTCTGTTAGCATTTCTTCGTATTCTTTGAGTGTTTTCGAAATTAAAATAGGCTTTTGATTTTTAATAAAAAACTCGGTATAACTTCCTTTTGCTTCCAGCCGAATGATATCTGATATCTCAAAAAGATGAATACCATCGTTGGTTGACAAAGCTATTCTTTTGAAATTATCTACTTTCTTCCGAATATTTTCTAACAACAAATCGATATGATCGAACGATTTTGTCGAACTGGCTACTGCTTTAATCTTTGTCATCGTTTCCTGCAATTCTTCAGGATCAATGGGTTTTAAAATAAAATCTAAAGCGCTAAATTTGAAAGCCTTAACCGCATATTTTTCGTGAGCAGTAATAAAAACAATATGAGAAGCTATTTTTCCGTTTGCTTTTTTTAATTGCTCCAAAATATCAAATCCCGTTCCGTCACTCAAATGAATATCAAGAAAAACAACTTGAGGTTGCAATTTCTCAATAGCAAGAATTCCAGTTTTAACACTTTCTGCTTCACCAACAATATGAATGTCATTGGTATAACGTGCTAAAAGAGCTTTAAGTCCTTCTCGCAAATGTTTGTCGTCGTCTATTAGTAGTGCTGTGATCATATTTATGTCTTAATGTTAAATGTCTTAATGTCAAATGTCATAATTGTATATCTATTTTATGACTTTCGATTTTTCAACTTTCGACTATGTTATATATTGAATTGGTAATCGCAAGATTACTTTTGTACCATTAATATCAGTCGTGTTTTTTAATTCTTGAATTTCAATTTGAGCCGATTTTGAAGTTGTTGCTTCCATTATCTCTAATCGTTTTTTTGTAATTTCAAGAGCCATCGATTGGTGTGCTTTTACCGAGTTTTCTTTTAGAAGTTTTGATTCGGTAAACCCAATTCCGTCATCAGTAATGCTGCAAATAAATTGCCCGTTTTGAACATCAAAATTTATTTCGATTTTTCCGTTACCTTCCTTAGGAACCATACCATGAAGAATGGCATTTTCTACAAAAGGCTGAATTAACAATGGTGGAATTCCCATATTAAACTCGACTTTATCTGAGGAATGAATGGAGAACACAAACTTGTTATGAAATCGCAATTGTTCTAATTCGAGATAATTTTGTAAACTTTCTATTTCTTTATCAATTGGAATTAAAGCACCTTTTGAATATTCCAAAGTCAATCGCATTAATTTTGAAAATTTTGCCAAATATTTTAGTGCCGAATCAGTTCCGTTCTGAACAATAAAACTTGAAATCGATCCTAAACAATTAAAAACAAAATGAGGATTCATCTGCAAATGCAGCGCTTTTTGCTCATATTCTGCAACTTCTTTTTGAAGCGTTAACCTTTTTTTGACTTGCATTCTGTTATAGGTTACAAAAATCAAACCTGCTAACAGAAAAAATCCAATGACAGAAAAAATAGCAAATTGTGTTTGTTGCTTGGCTTTTTCAGACAATACTTCTGCTTTTCTTTTATATTCAGATTCCATTTCAGAACGCAATATTTTCTTATTGTTTTCTTGATTGGTAATACTATCGCGAGCATCAACATAATTTCTATAATGAAGAAAAGATAATTGATCATTATTTTTGTAACCGTATAATTCACTCAATAATTTTTCTGAATGATAAATTTGATCTAAAATCCCAATTTGCTTTGCATAATCTAATGATTTTGTGGTCAAAGCAATTGCTTCATCGTATTTTTTTTGTTCTGTATTGAGTTGCCCTAAATTGTATAATGCTAGAGATGCACCAAATTTGTTTTGCAAGGTTTCATATATTTTTAAAGCTTCGTTATAGTTTATTGTAGCATTTGTATAGTCTTTCTCATTTCTATAATAATCGCCATAATAATTGTTAAGAAGAGCAAAACCTCTTTTATTATCAATATTCTCAAATGCTTTTTTTGCAATGTCATAATATTTTAAAGCTTCTTGTTTATTTCCTTTTTCAGCATAAATTACTCCAATGTTTGTTAAGGTAACTGCTGCCGATTGTTCTCCTATTTCTTGTTGTATTTGTAATGCTTTTTTGAAATAAGTTAAAGCTTCATCATTTTTTTGTTGTGATTTATAAACAATACCAATATTGTTATAAGCTTTTGAACTATTTTGTTTTTGACCAATTTCTAGATATAATTTCAATGCTTTTTGATACATTTCTAATGCCATATAATAATTGCTTTCTTGCGAAAAAACTACACCTTGACTAGCAAAAGCTCTTGCTAAACCATTTTTTAGACGCTTAGTTTCAATTTCTGAGTTTGAATCTAGAAGTTTTTCAAAACAGCGTTGTGCTTTTGCAAAATATTGATTGGCATTTTTATAATTTCCTAAAATTATATTTGAATTTCCGCTATTGATATAGGAATTGGCCAACCCAAAATTGTAATTTACTTTTTGAGATAAAAGAGTTGCTTTTGTAGCGTAAAAAGTTGTAGAATCTGGATTTAATTCTTTGTATTTATCCGCAATGGTATTGTATAGATTTACCCTAGCAGTATCATTTTTAGAATAAGGAAGAATACGTTTTAAACTATCTATTGAAGTAGATTGAGTTTGACTGAACCCAAATTGAACTATCCATAAAAAAAGGAATAATATGTAGCATTTATTTTTCACAATAGTTTGATTTAATTTTCTATACAAATATATAGGAACAATATCGTAAAAAAAGAGTGAATTAGTATTCGATGGGTTTGAGTTAGTATTTGATGGGTTTGAATTAGTATTTAAAAAAAAACCTGTCAGTATTGTCTACTAACAGGTTTTTTAGATTTATATATTAAAATAAAATCTTATTTGAAAGCCTTCAATCCAGGGAAGTAAGCAGTATCTCCTAATTCCTCTTCAATACGAAGCAATTGGTTGTATTTTGCCATACGATCTGAACGAGAAGCCGAACCAGTTTTGATTTGTCCACAATTTAATGCAACTGCCAAATCAGCAATAGTATTGTCTTCAGTTTCTCCTGAACGGTGCGACATTACCGAAGTATAACCTGCACGATGTGCCATATTTACTGCAGCAATAGTTTCTGTTAAAGTACCTATTTGGTTTACTTTTACAAGAATAGAATTTGCAATTCCTTCATTGATACCACGTGAAAGACGTTCAACATTAGTTACAAATAAATCATCCCCAACTAATTGTGTTTTGTTTCCAATTTTATCAGTTAGGTATTTCCAACCTTTCCAATCGTCTTCATACATTCCGTCTTCAATAGAAATAATAGGATATTTTGAAGCTAATTCAGCTAAATAATCAGCTTGTTCTTCTGATGATCTTATTTTACCAGTTGCTCCTTCAAATTTAGTATAATCATATTTTCCATCAACGTAAAATTCAGATGCTGCACAATCAAGAGCAACCATAACTTCATCTCCAAATTTATATCCAGCATTTTCTACCGCTTTTTTGATAGTATCAAGAGCATCTTCAGTTCCTCCAGCAAGATTTGGTGCAAAACCACCTTCATCACCAACTGCAGTACTCAATCCTCTGTCGTGTAATACTTTTTTTAGATTGTGAAAAATTTCAGTTCCAATTTGCATTGCATGAGTAAATGAAGTTGCTTTTACAGGCATAATCATAAACTCTTGAAACGCAATTGGAGCATCAGAATGCGAACCACCATTGATGATATTCATCATTGGTACTGGCAAAGTATTGGCAGAAACACCACCAATATATCTGTATAATGGCATTCCTAATTCATTAGCTGCAGCTTTTGCAACAGCTAGAGAAACACCAAGAATTGCATTTGCACCAAGATTAGATTTATTTGGCGTTCCATCTAATTCAATCATTGTTTGATCGATTAAATTTTGTTCAAAAATTGAAGTTCCTAATAATTCTTCAGCAATTTTAGTATTTACATTTTCAACAGCTTTAAGTACTCCTTTTCCAAGAAATGCTTTTCCACCATCACGCAATTCCATTGCTTCATGTTCTCCTGTAGATGCTCCAGAAGGAACAGCTGCACGACCTAAAACTCCATTTTCTGTAACAACATCAACTTCAATTGTTGGATTTCCTCTGGAATCAAATATTTGTCTTGCGTGAATTTTGATAATAATGCTCATACTGTTTTATTTAATTATTAGTTTTTGAATCAATTTTTTTCGAAATTATAAAATAATACGATATCTAAAAAGGACTTCTTCAATATTTTGGGAAAACTTATAAACTCAATCGTTTTAGTTGTGATTTGATTTGATATTTTCAATAAATTGATCAAATAAATAACTTGAATCGTGTGGACCAGGACTTGCTTCTGGGTGATATTGAACAGAGAAACAATTCTTATTTTTCATTCTCATACCAGCAACTGTATTGTCATTTAAATGTAGATGTGTAATTTCTAATTCGGGATGATTCTCCAATTCTTCTTTATTTACAGCAAAACCATGATTTTGTGAAGTAATTTCTCCTTTACCAGTAATTAAATTTTTTATTGGATGATTAAGTCCTCTGTGTCCATTAAACATTTTGTAGGTTGAAACTCCGTTGGCGAGTGCAATAATTTGATGTCCAAGACAAATTCCGAATAATGGTTTATCATTTTTTAAAATATCTTTCGCAACTTGTATAGCACTAAAAAGCGGAACTGGATCTCCTGGTCCATTAGATAAGAAGAAGCCATGGGGTTGAAAATCTTGTAAAGTTTCAAAACTTGTGTCATATGGAAACACTTTCATATAACAATCTCTTTTGGCAAGATTTCGAAGGATGTTTGTTTTTATTCCTAAATCTAAAACGGAGATTTTATATGTTGCATTTTCGTCACCATAGAAATAAGGTTCATTTGTAGATACTTTAGAAGCCAATTCAAGTCCTTTCATATCTGAGATTTTTGCTAGTTTCGATTTGAGTACTTCAATTGAAGTACCATCAGTGCAAATAACAGCATTCATAGCGCCATTGTCGCGAATATAACTCACTAAAGCACGAGTATCAACATCAGAAATACAAATAAAATTTTGTTTTTTAAAATAATCTTCTAAACTTTCTATTGCATCAGGACGTGAATAATTAAAACTGAAATTTTTACAAACTAAACCTGAAATTTTAATTGAATCTGATTCTACTTCATTTTGATTTACACCATAATTCCCAATATGCGGATTGGTAGCTACCATTATTTGCCCAAAATAGGACGGATCTGTAAATATTTCTTCATATCCCGTCATTCCCGTATTAAAACAAACTTCACCAAAAGTTATTCCTGAAATTCCAATAGATTTTCCGTGAAAAATGGTTCCGTCATTTAATAATAATATTGCTTTTTGTCTAGTTGTGTAGTTCATTTTTTTGTAGTTGTGTTTTGCAAATTTATTTTTTTAAAAAATACATCGCAATATTTTTTATAATGATTTATTAGAGATTATAAACATTTTATAAAAGAAATATATTGCTAAATGAAAATAAAAAAAGGATAAACATATTAATGTTTATCCTTTTTTTTTTAAAGTGAATTATAATAATTCAATATTACTTTTATATCGTCATCAGAAGAAAAATCCACATCATTTTTCTTAACAAACTCTTTTAATGCCTCTTTTTGATCGCTTAAATATTTTAATATATCCTTTTTAGTTAATTTAATTTTATCATATTTATTTTCCTTAAAAATATAATAACTGTAATTCTTAACATATTTATCTAATTCAATTTTCTCTTGTGTTAAAGGGTTAAAAGTACCATCTTGAATAGAAATGCTAAACTCTTTATATAATTTAATTTTATTACCATTAAAAACTTCAAGAAATAATCCGTTTAAGAAACCGTCATTTAATACTTTATATTTTTTATTAGACTGAATAATATATTCAAATTGATTTTTATCAAATTGAAATACAGAGTCATTTGATATAAAGGCCTCAATATCCTTAGTTTTAATATTATAATTTAAGTTTAATAATTGTTTTGTATCTCCGTTTTTTGTAATTATCTTAAAAATACCATTCCAACTTGGAAATAAATATACAGATCCCGTAATTGTTTTATCTTCAACTTTACCAGGTATCCAAGCTCCATTACCAAAAACTAAATTAGTGTTTTTTAAAGAACGTAAATTTTCTTGAATAACTAAATTATTATCCTGCGAAAAAGAACATAAAGTATAAATAGATAATACAACAATAAAAATATTTTTCATTTTTCTTTTAAATTAAAAAAAAAGGATAAACATTAAAAATGTTTATCCTTTTTATATTTTGAATTTATAAATAATTCATTATTCTGCTGGTTCAGAAGCACTAGTTTCTGTTGCTTCAGGAGCACTATCAGAAACATCTTCAGTTTTTTTAGCTTTTCCACCACGACGGCTTTTAGCTTTTTTAACTTCTTTTTTACCACCATTATATAATTCGTTGAAATCTACTAATTCGATCATTGCCATATCAGCATTATCTCCTAAACGATTTCCAACTTTAATGATACGTGTATAACCACCTGGACGATCTCCTACTTTTGCAGCAACATCTCTGAACAAATCTGTTACAGCATATTTACTACGTAAGTAAGAAAAACAAATACGACGATTATGAGTAGTATCTTCTTTTGATTTTGTAATAAGCGGTTCAACAAATTGTTTTAACGCTTTTGCTTTAGCAACAGTTGTATTAATACGTTTGTGCTCTATTAGAGAACAAGCCATATTTGCTAGCATAGCTTTTCTATGTCCAGTTTGTCTGCTTAAGTGATTGAATTTTTTTCCGTGTCTCATTGCTATATGAAATTTAATCTCACCGTAAGGTGGATTAGATTATTCTTTATCTAATTTGTATTTTGCTAAATCCATTCCGAAGGTTAAATTTTTAACAGCAACAAGTTCATCAAGTTCTGTTAAAGATTTTTTTCCAAAATTACGGAATTTCATTAAGTCATTTTTATTGAAAGATACTAGATCTCCAAGGGTATCTACTTCAGCTGCTTTCAAACAATTTAAAGCTCTTACAGATAAATCCATATCAACTAGTTTTGTTTTAAGCAATTGTCTCATATGCAATGACTCTTCATCATAAGATTCAGTTTGAGCAATTTCATCAGCTTCGAGAGTAATTCTTTCGTCAGAAAACAACATAAAGTGGTGTATTAACACTTTTGCAGCTTCTGTTAAAGCATCTTTTGGATTAATTGAACCATCAGTTTTAATTTCAAAAACTAATTTTTCATAATCTGTTTTTTGCTCAACACGGAAGTTTTCAATTGCATATTTTACATTTTTAATAGGTGTAAAAATAGAATCAGTGAAAATAGTTCCAATTGCTGCATTTTGTTTTTTGTTCTCTTCTGCAGGAACATAACCTCTACCTTTTTCGATGGTTAATTCGAAATTCAATTTGATTTTTGGATCTAAATTACAAATTACCAATTCTGGATTCAGCACTTGGAAACCTGAAATAAATTTTTGAAAATCACCTGCAGTAAGTTGGTCTTTACCAGTTACAGATATAGATACTGATTCATTATCAACATCTTCTATTTGACGTTTGAAACGCACTTGTTTCAAGTTCAAAATAATTTCTGTAACGTCTTCAACAACTCCTGAAATAGTAGAAAATTCGTGGTCTACACCTTCAATTCTAACAGAGGTAATTGCATATCCTTCTAAAGCGGATAACATAACTCTTCTAAGTGCATTACCAACGGTCAATCCGTAACCTGGTTCTAAAGGTCTAAATTCAAATTTACCTTCAAAATCGGTTGAATCGATCATGATAA
>JAYTNO010000223.1:0-2757 GCA_043748275.1 Flavobacterium sp.
GCTCAAAAATAAAAAATGAACTTATATAAAATGAAAAACTCCGATTTACATCGGAGTTTTATTATTTAATTTTGATTGATATACTTTATATAGCCCAAAAAATACTGCCACTATTGCTAATAGCATGACACCTCCATCTATAGGCAGTCCTGGTGGCGGAGTAGGTGGTGGTGGCGAACTTGGTCCTGAAGCAAATGCTGCATCAGTAACAAAAAACACCATCAAAACACACAAAATTCTAATTGGGACAATTTTCATAGGGTGTAAAAGTAAATAAAATTTCTTTCTATCAAAATTTTTTGAATGTTAATTTAACTCTTTAATGATTGCAAAATTAATATTTTTATTTAAAAAAAATAATATCATTTGTTATATTAACGTAAAACATTACAGTTTAGTTTTAATTACAAAAGATTTTATTTAAAAAAAGGCTTTCGTTATGAAAGCCTTTTTTGTGGTCCCACTTGGAATCGAACCAAGCACCTACTGATTATGAGTCAGTTGCTCTAACCGAATGAGCTATAGGACCTTTATTGAGGTTGCAATATTACTACTATTTTTGTTTGGTTGCAAATCTTTTTAAAACTGATTTTTTGTTTTTTTTATTTTTGCTTAAAGAAATTATTTTATTTCTTGGCATAATTCTATCAGAACACCATTTGTGGTTTTAGGATGCAGGAAAGCAACTAGTTTATTATCAGCTCCTTTTTTGGGTATTTCGTTAAGAACTATAAATCCTTCTGATTTTAATCGTGCTATTTCAGAAACAATATCTTCGACATCAAAGGCAATATGATGTATGCCTTCTCCTTTTTTTTCTAGAAATTTTGCAATTGGACTTTCTGGATTTGTGGCTTCGAGCAATTCTATCTTGTTTGGACCGTTCATGAAAAAGGAAGTTTTGACTCCTTCGCTTGCTACTTCTTCTTGCTTGTAGGCTGGTTTGCCAAAAAGTTTTTCGAAAATTTGGTTTGAATCTTCTAGGTTTTTTACTGCAATTCCGATATGTTCTATTTTTCTCATTTTTTTGTTACAAAGTTTATAAAGGTGCGAATGATTTCTCTTTTAGCCCTGATTGTAATGTAAATCCTGTTGTTGTGAGCTTGTATGACAAGCTTGCAATGACAGATTGAAACGAAAAGCAGGAATAGGGATTGTAAATAAATCACTGTTGTTTTGCTTCTAATATTTTGTAAAGATAAAAATTTTATAGGTTAAAAATTGTATTTTTGCACGATGGAAACAAATAGACAGAAAAAAATAGGCGGTGTAATCCAAAAAGATTTGGTTGACATTTTGCAAGGTGAAGTGCGAAAAAACGGAATTTCGAATTTGATAATTTCTGTTTCGAAAGTGATGGTAACTACTGATTTGTCTGTGGCTACGGTTTATTTGAGTATTTTTCCTCAAGAAAAAGCTGCCGAAACTTTGGCTGGTATAAAATCGAATACTTCTTTGATTAAACATGATTTGTCTCAAAGAGTTCGCTTGCAATTGCGAAAAGTTCCTAACTTGACTTTTTTTATTGATGATTCTCTAGATTATATTGAGAAGATAGATAATGCGCTGGCTGCTAAAGAAAATCCTATTGAAAATCGTGATTTGTTAGAACGTCGCAGAAAATCGTAATTTGAATTTTCCTTTTTACATAGCAAAACGATATTTGAGAAGTGCAAGTAAAAATAATGCTATAAACATTATTAATGGTATTGCTTCTGTAGGAATTATTGTTGGCGCTATGGCGTTGTTTGTAGTTTTGTCTGTGTTTTCTGGATTGAAAGATTTCAGCCTTTCTTTTAGTAATAATTTTGATCCTGACTTGAAAGTGACTAGCACTTTGGGTAAATCTTTTCTAATTACCAACAGCCAAATAAGTGAATTAAAAAAAATTAAAGGTATTGTTGCTTCAAGTAAAGTTATTGAAGAGCGTGTTTTGTTTTTGTTTGACGGTAAGGAAGAAGTTACTTATTTAAAAGGCGTTGATTCTGTTTTTAGTATTGTCAATCCTATAAAAAAATCGCTTTTTCAGGGTGAATGGTTGCAACCAAATACTTCTCAAGTTGTAATTGGTTATGGAATTAGTCAAAAATTGTCATTGGGGTTGTTTGATTTTCAATATCCGTTCGAAGTTTTTGTGCCAAAACCAGGAAAAGGTGTAATAGAAGTTCCTGAGCAAGCTTTTAATAAAGCGAAACTAAATCCAATAGGAATTTATGCTATAAGCGAAGATCTTGATAGCAAATATGTTTTTGCAGATTTGGCAATGACTCAAAGTGTATTAGAATTTAAACCCAATCAAATTACAGCTTTGGAAATAAAAATCGATAATTCTGAAAATGAGAATACTATCATCAATCAATTGCAAAATATTTTCAAAAACAAAATTACCATTAGAAATAGAGCACAACTAAACGATAGTTTGTACAAAATGCTCAACACCGAAAATATTGCTGTTTATTTAATTTTTACTTTGGTGATAATCATTGCCCTTTTTAACTTGATTGGCGCTTTGATTATGATGATTTTGGACAAAAAGGGCAACCTGAAAACCTTATATAATCTGGGAACTGAAATAAAAAATTTGAAGAAAATATTTTTATTGCAAGGTTCTTTATTAAGTATTATTGGTGGAATTATTGGACTTATTTTGGGAATTATTATTGTTTTGATTCAACAACAATTTCAATTGATAATGATTACACCAACATTGGCTTATCCTGTTGTTTTCTCTGTTCAAAATGTACTTATTGTTTTGGT
>JAYTNO010000224.1:0-2731 GCA_043748275.1 Flavobacterium sp.
GCTCGCAAGCGGATTTTTAAATCCTTCACAAAACAGTAATGGTCCAGCTTTTGGACTTTGGGTCGCACTGGCATCAGGAGGAAATTTGGTGCAACTTCCCCTGATTACTACAGCAAAAGCACAGGTAATACACAATTGTGCAGACTTGGCGGCCGCAACTGTTGATGTTTACATAAACAATGTACTGACATTGGATAATTTTGCTTTTAGAACCGCAACACCTTTCGTTGATCTTCCGGCTGGTGTACCTGTAAGTATTGACGTAGCACCTGCAAGCAGCACTTCAAGTGCGCAAAGTATTTATAATCTTACCACTACACTTGCACCAAATGAGCGATACATACTCGTGGCAAATGGTCTCGTTAGCGGAACTGGCTATAGTCCACCACAACTATTTCAATTGTCGGTGTTTTCAGGAGCGCGTGAAAATGCTGCTACCGCAACCAACACAGATATTTTAATCAACCACGGGTCAACCGATGCGCCGTTAGTGGATGTTGTTGAAACCAGTGTACCAGTTGGTACAATCGTAAACAATATTTCCTATCCTTCCTTTATTTCCAGTTATCTCGAATTGCCAACGGCCAACTATGCACTTAATGTGACTGATTCCTCCGGAACCGTAGTGGTTGCCTCCTATGCTGCTCCTCTACAAACACTAGGTTTACAAGGTAAGGCAATAACAGTGGTCGCTAGCGGATTTTTAAATCCTTCTCAAAATAGCAACGGGCCAGCTTTTGGATTATGGGCAGCCCTACCTGCAGGTGGTAATCTGGTTCCATTACCGACAATACCATTAGGAGTTTCGCAATTCGATAAAGGTCAAATTCAAATGTATCCAAACCCAGTTTCTACATTTTTAAAAATTAATTTACCTGAAAATTATGGCAAAGCTTCAGCTATACTAATGGATTACAATGGAAGAAAATTGATGCAAATCGACAATATGATTTCCGACCAAATTTCTTTTGAAAATGTAGCAGAGGGTATTTATGTATTGAATCTGAATATCGATAATGTCAATTATAGTAAAAAAATTATTGTGGAAAGATAACCCAGTTTGA
The DNA here is from genome assembly GCA_043748275.1 of Flavobacterium sp. Classification (GTDB taxonomy): domain Bacteria; phylum Bacteroidota; class Bacteroidia; order Flavobacteriales; family Flavobacteriaceae; genus Flavobacterium. The sequence continues at coordinate 1,065 of JAYTNO010000224.1, forward strand.
TTAAAAATCATTTCGTAGATTTCTTCAAATGAAGATATCTTTTTTTACCAAAGCCTTTCCTTTCTGGGAAAGGCTTTTTATTTCCTATAAATTATGTACCTATTTTAAATGCTAATAATCATTCAGGTTTTCTTTTGCTCAGAATCCCGGCTCTGGGAACAAGGTAGTGAACCCCTCTTTCTCCGCGGAAGGAATCACCTTCAAGGAAACTTGGAGGTTTTTTTATTTTGTAGCAGTGTCAAAATGTTTGTTTCTGTAAGATAATATTAAATAAAAAATGAGGATTAAATATACTTTTAGGTTTTCAACAGTTAATAGTTAAATAAATATCAAAGACAATTTATTTATGAATACAATAAACCTTAAGTTTGCAATTAGTAATTTTTCAATTATTTAAACCACAAATTAAATTCATAGAATGACTCCAATAAAAAATAAAAAAGTTGAGGGAATAATTGCAGAGATTATTGACCAATATGCTTATGCTGATAAATCAGATAGACCTTGGATTATTGGTTTTAGTGGTGGTAAAGACTCTACTGTTTTACTAATGTTTGTTTGGATTGCATTGCAAAGAATCAGACAAGATCTACCTTACCCTTTCCAATTAAAAAGAAAGGTTTATGTGGTTTGTAATGATACAATGGTAGAAAATCCAATTATTTCAAACTATGTTGATGATGTCTTAGCAAAAATTACTTTAGCTGCAAGAGACCAAGACTTGCCAATATTTGTTCAAAAAACAACTCCCAAATTAGAAGAAACATTCTGGACTAATGTTATAGGCAAAGGATATCCGGTGCCCAATAACGCTTTTAGATGGTGTACAGACAAATTAAAAATAAGACCAACTTCAAACTTTTTAGTGGAACAAATTGATGAAAAAGGAGAAGCAATTGTTTTATTAGGAACTCGTTATGATGAAAGCGCTACTAGAGAACGTTCTATAAGAAAACACGAAGTAACAGGAAGCAGATTATCCAAACATCAAACAACCGTAAATACTTATGTTTACGCTCCAATCAAAGAAATGATTGTGGATGAAATTTGGTATATCATTAATGCTGTAAAATCGCCTTGGGGATTTGATAATTCCATACTTTTCAAAATATATTCTGATGCTAGTGCCGACGATTATGAATGTCCAACTGTGGTTGTAGACAAAGAACATAGTTCTTGTGGTCAAAGTCGTTTTGGTTGTTGGACCTGCACAGTTGTGAAGAATGATAAATCTATGTCATCTTTGGTTAACAATGGTCAAAACTGGATGGAACCTCTATTAGCTTTCAGAAATAGATTAGTTGAAGGTAGAAACATTTCAGAAAATCGTTCCGACACAAGAAGAAATGGCCAAGAAGCAGTAAGAGAAGATGGAACTTTTAATGGAAATTACACTGTTGAATATCGACACCAAATTTTAAAAGACTTATTATTAGTTCAAAAGGAAGTTCAAATAGAAAGACCACACATTACTTTAATTAATAATCAAGAGCTAATAGCTATACAAGTAACTTGGAACAGAGATGGTTATTTTGACCGAACAGTTGGGGACTTATACAAAGAAATTTACAATAAAGAAATTAGCACCAACAACATCAAATCGCTTGACGACACAGAGCGAAGAATCTTGAGAGAAGTTTGTGAAGAAGAGCCAACCTATTATCATT
>JAYTNO010000225.1:0-7393 GCA_043748275.1 Flavobacterium sp.
CATATGCCGAAGTGATATCTCCTTCGCGTCTACCTACAATTTTGTATGGTAATTTTTTTCCAGAAACTTTCTCAAAAGTGGTAATCACTTCTAGAACTGAACTTCCTGTTCCTGTTCCTAAATTGAATGTTTCTACTTTTGCCAGATTTTTTTTATTTAACAAACGTTGTAATGCAACAACATGGGCTTTTGCCAAATCTACTACGTGTATATAATCACGAATAGCTGTTCCGTCTGGTGTTGGATAATCGTCTCCATAAACCGCCAACTCTTTTCTTAAACCAAAACCGGTTTGAGTAATAAATGGTACTAAATTTTGAGGAACTCCAATTGGCAATTCTCCAATTTCTGCTGTTGGATGTGCTCCTATCGGATTGAAATAACGCAATAAAATTGCATTGATATTGGTAACTTTTGCCGTTTCGGTAATAATTTCTTCACCAATTTGTTTGGTATTACCATAAGGCGACATTGCTATTTGAATAGAGGCATCTTCGGTAATTGGCATTTTTTCGGCTTGCCCATAAACGGTACAAGAAGAACTAAAAATAAAGTTTGCTTCTGGTTTTTGTTGCAATTCTTGCAGTATATATACCAAAGTATTAATGTTGTTTTCATAATACAACAAAGGATTTTCGACACTTTCTCCTACTGCTTTTGATGCTGCAAAGTGTATAACTCCTGAAACATCGTTATGTTTTTTGAAGAAATTTTGAACTGCTGTTTTTTCTCGCAAATCCATTTTTTCAAAAATGGGTGTTTTACCAGAAATGGCTACAATTCCTTTCATTACTTCTTCTGTTGAGTTCGAAAGATTGTCTATAATAACAACTTCATATCCTTCTTTTTGTAATTCTACAACGGTATGCGAACCGATAAAACCTAAACCTCCTGTAACTAATATTTTCATTTTTTATAGTTTATTATTGGCACTAGCCCAGATTATAGTGGAAATCCTTTTTTGAGGTTTTTACCGAAAAAAAGATTGCAACGGAAAGCTGGATTAGCTCCAGAAATTATTTAAAATATTCTAAAACGCTATCTGTAATATATTTTATTTGTTCATCGTCTAACTCTGTATGCATAGGCAATGATAGTACTTCTTTTACTAATTGATTGGTAATCGGAAAATCTTCTTCTTTATATCTGGCATCCAAATAGGCCTTTTGACTGTGCAACGGAATTGGATAATAAATGGCGCACGGAATGTTTTTGTCTAATAAATGCAACATCAATTTATCTCTATCTGCATCAATAATTCGCAAAGTATATTGATGAAAAACGTGGCAATCACAAATGTCACATATACTTGGTGCCACTATATTTTTGTTTCCTTCAAAAGCTAACGAATATTTTCTTGCAGCATTTTGACGTTCTTTAGAATAACTATCTAAAAGCGGCAATTTTGCATTTAATACCGCAGCTTGTATACTGTCTAATCTAGAATTTACTCCTACAACATCGTGATGGTAACGAACATACATTCCGTGATTTACAATTCCTCTAAGTGTGTGTGCAAGCGCATCGTCGTTGGTAAAAATAGCGCCACCATCTCCATAACATCCTAAATTTTTTGATGGAAAAAAGGAAGTTGCACCAACATGACCAATCGTTCCTGCTTTTCGTTTGCTTCCGTCAGAAAATTTGCAATTAGCACCAATTGCTTGTGCATTATCTTCTATTACAAATAAATTATGCTCATTGGCTATGGCCATAATAGCTTCCATATTGGCTGCTCGACCAAATAAATGAACCGGAATAATTGCTTTGGTTTTTGGTGTTATAGCTTTTCTAACAGCATCAATAGAAATATTCATATTATACAAATCTACATCAACCAAAACAGGTGTCAATTGTAGTAACGCAATAGTTTCTACGGTTGCAGCAAAAGTAAAATCGGCAGTAATTACCTCATCACCAGGTTTCAATCCCAAACCCATCATTGCAATCTGCAAAGCATCTGTCCCATTGGCACAAGGAATTACGTGTTTTACATCAAGATAATCCTCGAGATTTTTTTGAAATTTTTGAACCTCTGGTCCATTAATATATGTAGTAGTATCTAAAACCTCCTGAATAGAAGCATTAACCTGATCTTTTATTTTTTCATATTGACTTTTGAGGTCAACCATTTGAATTTTTTTCATTATCGAAAATTTATACGCAAAAATAAGAATTAATATGCAACAATTATAAGGAGTTTAATTTTTATTTGAAGCATCATCATTAGGCATTTTTAGCAACCCTATTCCCGCTTTCCGTTTCAATCTCTGCGAGGATTTCCACTACAATCGGGGCTAATGAGTTACTGTATTTTCTAAAAATAAAATCCGTAATTTTGTCCAACAAAATCATTGCAATGTATTTCGTTTACAATCTTATTATTCAACTTGCAGCACTTCTACTCCAATTTTTGGCACTATTTAGCCCAAAAATGAAACTCTTTGTTGAAGGTAGAAAAACCGTTTTCCAAACCTTACAAAGTAATATTTCTTCAACCGATAAAACTATCTGGTTTCACGCAGCATCACTTGGCGAATACGAACAAGGATTACCCGTTATCGAAAAAATAAAAATTCAATTTCCCAATCATAAAATTGTGGTTACCTTTTTTTCTCCATCAGGTTTCGAGGTTAGAAAAAACAATTCAGTTGCTGATGTCACTGTATACTTACCATTGGACACAAAAAGTAATGCCAAAAAATTTATTCAACTTGTACACCCAGAAATGGTGTTTTTTATCAAATATGAATATTGGCCAAACTATTTAAACGAATTGAAAAACCTTGCGATTAAAACCTATCTTATATCTGGTATTTTCAGAGAAAATCAAGCTTTTTTTAAATGGTATGGTGGTTTTTATAGAAACGCGCTAAAAACTTTTGATTACTTTTTTGTTCAAAACGATAGTTCTAAAAAACTCCTTCAAAGCATTGGATATAACAATGTAAAAATTTCTGGAGACACTCGTTTTGATAGAGTAGCTTCTATTTTAGAAAGAGACAATTCATTAGATTTTATGGATTCCTTCACTTCGTTCAGAATGACAAAAAGGACTACAATCGTAATAGGAAGTTCGTGGCCAAAAGATGAAAGTTTGCTTATCAATTATATCAATAATTCTTCAAATGATATTAAATTCATAATCGCACCGCACAATATCAAATCAGAGCAAATTCAAGAATTAAAAAATTCAATTTCCCAAAAAACCATTTTATTTTCAGAAATAAAGGAGATTTCTCCCGATGGTCGAAATGACAAATTGGGTGAATCTCGAGTTTTTATCATTGATACTATTGGCATTTTAACCAAAATATATTCTTATGCAGATCTTGCCTACGTTGGTGGCGGATTTGGAAATCCTGGTGTACATAATATTTTAGAACCTGCAACTTTTGGTGTTCCTATTGTTATTGGTCCAAATTTTTCCCATTTTGCGGAAGCAACAGCTTTAGTCCATCAAGAAGGTTGCATTTCCATTTCCAATCAAAATGAATTGAATGAAGCATTCAATCTTTTAATAAATAACGAAGACGAACGCCACGAAAAAGGTCATATATGCTCGACTTTTGTTCAAATGAATAAAGGTGCAACGGAGATTATTTTGAAACATATAGTATGATTTTATCATTTCGAGGAACGAGAAATCGCATTAAATTACCCATATTATGAGATATCTCGTTCCTCGAAATGACAAATAACAGAAAACAATGATAACATTCAAACCATTAGAATTATCTAAAATCGACACCATCACACAAATGATGCAAGATTTCTATGCAATTGATAATTATCCTATTGATATTGAAGTTTCTAAAAAGTTATTTCAGGAATTTATTACTAATGAAAATTTTGGTAATGCTTGGTTGATTTATACTAATGAAAAAATTGTTGGTTATGTAATATTGACCTTCGTTTTTAGTTTTGAATACAAAGGAAAAATTGCTTTTTTAGATGAATTATATATCAAAGAAAACTTTCGAGGAAAAGGAATTGGCAAACAAACAATTGATTTCATAAAAAAACAAGCATCAAATCAAAATATAAAATTGATATATCTTGAAGTTGAAAATCACAATCAAAACGCACAAAAATTGTATCTTGCCAACGATTTCGAGTTTCACAATCGTAAATTATTAAAACACAAATTATTCTAAAATATGAAATCGCCATTGAAAAAATCTTTGCAAACAAACTGAATGATTAATAAGGCGATTACATATGTTACCACTAAAAAATAAAATTTAAACATATGAAATTTATAAAACTATTACTTTTATTATTTGTTATCCAAACCCAAGCCCAACAAGGCGGAATGTGGATTCCTTCATTACTTAAAGGAATGAACGAAACCGAAATGAAAAACTTAGGAATGAAAATTTCGGCAGAAGAAATTTACTCTGTAAATCATTCGAGTTTGAAAGATGCTGTACCACAATTTGACGGTGGTTGTACTGCCGAAATGATTTCGGATAAAGGATTACTTTTAACTAATCACCATTGCGGATTTGATGCCATTCAAAACCATTCAACCGTAGAACACGATTATCTTCGCGATGGTTTTTGGGCTTACAAAATGAGTGACGAACTACCAAACAAAGATATGGTAGTAATGTTTGTGGTTAGAATTGAAGATGTTACTTCTAAAATTTTAGAAGGTGTTTCTGCTCTTCCAACCGAAGCCGAAAAACAAAAGAAAATTCAAGATAATATTACTTCTTTGAGCAATTCTTCTTCTAAAGAAGCTTGGCAAGAAAATAAAATCAAAACGTTTTACGATGGGAACCAATATTTGTTATTTGTAACCGAAACTTATAAAGATATTCGTTTTGTTGGCGCACCTCCAAGTTCCATTGGGAAATTTGGTTCAGATACAGATAATTGGGTTTGGCCACGCCACACAGGTGACTTTTCGTTATTTAGAATTTATGCAGACAAAAACAATCGTCCTGCAGAATATTCTACAGAAAACGTACCGTATAAACCTAAGAAATTCTTCCCAATTTCAATTGCTGGCTTAAAAGAAAATGATTTCACAATGGTTTTGGGTTATCCTGGAAGAACTCAAGAATACTTACCCGCTATTGCAGTTGATCAAATAGTTACTATTTTAAATCCTGCAAAAATTGAAGTTCGTGATGCAGCTTTGAAAGTGCAAGATAGATTTATGAGAAAAGATCAAGCCATTAAAATTCAATATGCTTCTAAATATGCAAGTGTTGCCAATTATTGGAAAAAATGGATGGGTGAAACCAAAGGTTTGAAAAAAGCCAATGCAGTTGCTGCCAAACTAAAATTTGAAACCAATTTTCAAGAAAAAGTCATTAAAGCTGGAAAACAATCAGAATACGGAAATTTACTTGCTGATTTTCAGAAAAACTATACAGACATTAAAGATTATTCTTTAGCTAGAGATTATTTTTCAGAAGTTGCACTTAGAAATACCGAATTACTCTCAGTTGGTTACAAACTATATCAATTAGAACAAATTTTAAATACTAAAGGAGAACAAGCATTTACAGATAGAAAAACAAATCTTTCAAATGGAATTGGAGATTTTTATAAAGATTTTAATAAAGAAGTAGATGCAGCTGTTTTTGAGCAATTGATGAGTTTATATGCAACAAAATCTCCCAAACAATTTTTACCAGAAACCTTAAATAATGTTGATGTCGCTAAACTAACAACAGAAGTTTATACAAATTCAAAATTAACATCATTAATTAGTTTTAGAGAATTATTAGTAGGCGATTCAAAAACAGTTCTTGAAAAAATAAATGCAGACAAAGGTTATCAACTCATTAAGGCAATGGCTGATGCTTACACTAAAAATGTAGCACCAAAATATGACGAATTAAACTTGAAAAATAGCGCCACACAAAGAACGTATATGAAAGCCATTTTAGAATTAAGTCCAAAATCAGCCCGAATTTTTCCAGATGCAAATAGTACTTTAAGAGTTACCTACGGAAAAATTAAAGGGTACAAACCAAATGATGCAGTTTATTATGAGCCTTTTACAACTTTAGATGGTGTAATAGAAAAATACATTCCAGGAGATTACGAATTTGATGTTCCTAAAAAACTAATTGATTTATATAATGCGAAAGATTATGGTAATTATGGAGTAAAAGGCAAAATGCCTGTTTGTTTTATTGCCACCAACCATACTACGGGCGGAAATTCAGGAAGTCCTGCCCTTGATGCCAAAGGAAATTTAATTGGCCTGAATTTTGATAGAGTTTGGGAAGGCACAATGAGTGATATTTATTACTCTCCAGATATTTGTAGAAACATCATGGTTGATGCTCGATATATATTATTCATCATTGATAAATTTGCTGGAGCAAAAAACATCATTAACGAATTGAAAATCATACAACCAGCCAAGAAAAAATAATTTTTTTATAAAATTAAAGTTTGGCACGAATATTGTAAATCAAATAAACGGAATACAAAGAGAACAATTTTAAAAAAAAGTTAAATAAAAATTTTTCCGATTAAAAAAATTTATATCTTTGCTCCGAATTAATAATTAACCTTTTATAATTAAGTAAGATGAAAAAAGTATTTTTAAGTTTAGCTATCGTTGCTGCATTAACTGTAGTATCTTGTAAACAAGCTGAAACAGCTCCTGCTGAAGAAGTAACAACTGAAGCTGCTGCACCTGTTGTTGAAGAAGCTGCTGCTGTAGTTGATTCTGCTGCTGCTGTTGCTACTGACGCTGCTGCTACTGATGCTGCTGCTGCTGCTGATGCTGCTGCTACTGCAACTGAAGCTGTAAAAAAATAATTAGAATTTATTCTAAAAATTTTAAAGCCATCTTCGGATGGCTTTTTTATTTGCAAAAAATTAAAGAGTCGTTTAAAAAACGACTCTTTAATTTTTTTCTATTTCTATTGTTTCAGTATCTGGGAAAATAAAATCAGAATTAGAAAAATCCAAAGTTTCTGATTGAGGTGCATATTTTAACAATTCATCAATTCCTTTTTGAAGCATAAGTTGTGTAGAATATTTTCTGCTAATTGCTATTTCCTTTTCATTCAAAATCATTCTAAAATAAAATTTACCTCTAGAAGATTTGAATTTTAAAAAAGTACAACTGTCTAGTGACAATTTCAAAGTCTCAATTTGGTTTTCGCATTCAAAACGCAATTCAAAACTATTACTAGTTAAAATAGTTTTTCCTTTTCTTGAAGTAAATTCAAATTTATAATCTCCGCTAAATCTTTTACTGATTACAAATGCTCCCAAAGTTTATAAATTTTGAATGTTTTTCTTAAATATTATTAAATAAAAAAGCTCCAAACATAGTTTGAAGCTTTTTGTACTCAGAGCGGGACTTGAACCCGCACGAACATTGCTGTTCACTGGATTTTAAGTCCAGCGTGTC
>JAYTNO010000226.1:0-7374 GCA_043748275.1 Flavobacterium sp.
TTCATTTGCGCCAGATCCAAAATATTCTTTCTTATAACCAATTATGGCATTTGCAATAGCTTGAGCCATTTCGTCTTGACCATCTTCAGAATCTAACAATGCACCATCATGAGGATTGGAAATAAAACCTGTCTCTATTAATACTCTTGGCATATAAGCTTTATGCAAAACCATAAATGGTGCTTGTTTTACACCTCTACTTTTTCTGTTCATATCAGATACAAACTGATCTTGAATTTTACTTGCAAGTGTTATACTATTATCAAGATATTCTTCTTGCATCAACGTCATACCAATCATTGTACTTGGATTGTTTGGATCAAATCCTTCGTATTTTTGCTTATAATCTTTCTCTAAAGTAATAACCGAGTTCTCACTTTTTGCTACAGCAAGATTGGATGCATTTTTATTTAATCCCATAACATATGATTCTGAACCTTCTGCTTCAGGATTTTTGTTTGCATTGCAATGAATAGAAACAAAAATATTAGCATCTGCTCTATTGGCAACATTAGAACGCTCAACAAGTTCTATAAAAACATCAGTTTTTCTGGTATAATTTACATCTATGTTTGGGTTTTTTTCTAATATTTTACCCACTTTTAGCATAATAGCCAACGTAATGTTTTTCTCGATATGTCCATTATAAATTGCTCCATAATCATGACCACCGTGACCTGCATCAAGGGTAACTTTGAATTTTGAATTGGTTTGAGCAAACGAGGAAAAAGCTATAAAACAAGTTAATATTGATAGTATATATTTGATTTGATGTAATTTAATCATAATAACAAAAAAGTTAATTTTATTAAAAACCTTATGGTTTTAAAATTTATAAATGTCTATTTTTGACCGAAAATAAAATGTAATTTTGTCGCATCAAAAAGCAAGCCATAATTTTACAAAAATAGTATTAAAACCTTTGCGTACAAACTTATTTCATATCGTTTTATTAGCATTTTTCCTAACAACAGGAATTAGCCAAATATATTCGCAAGAAATTGGTAAAAAATCTATTCAAATTCCAGTAAAAACAAGCCCTGACAGCACTTCTATTTCTATAAAAGATTTAACAAAAATAAATGACACTACAAAAAATGATAGTGCTAAAACCAAAAAACCACTTTTAGAAAGCAAAATAAAATATAGAGCAAAGCAATATGCCAAATTAGATCAGAAAAAAAAGCTGATTACTTTATATGATAATGCCGAATTATATTATCAAGATATTGAACTAAAATCTGGCATCATCGTTTTTAATTATGAAAAAAACGAAGTTTATGCAGGTCGCATAAAAGATTCTTTGGGAAATTATACTCAATTTCCAAATTTTAAACAAGGTGCAAATGTTGTAGAACCAGATTCTATTAGATTTAATTATAAAACCAAAAAAGCATTAATTTGGAATTCCAGAACCGATCAAGGTGAATTTAAAGTTAAAGCTGATATTTCTAAAAGAGTTAACGATTCTGTTTATTTTCTAAAAGGAGCACGATTTACTACAGCCAAAGATCTTGATGATCCTGAATATTATTTTAGAACAAGTCGTGTAAAGTATGTTCCTGGTAAAAAAGTAGTAACAGGATTAACCAATATGGTTATTGCTGGAGTTCCAACACCATTGGCATTGCCATTTGCTTTTTTTCCGATGACGACAACAAGTCAATCAGGAATTATTATTCCAACTTTTAATGATACTCGTGATAGAGGTTATTCCTTGCAAAACGGTGGTTATTATTTGGCTTTGACCGATAATTATGACCTTGCTATTTTGGCCGATTATTATACCAATGGAAGTTATGCCATGCGTTTTGAGTCAAGTTATGCCAAAAGATACCGTTTTAGAGGAAATGTAAATGTACGTTTTGAAAATTTAATAACCAGCGAAAGAGGTTTTCCAGATTATTCAAAAACCAATATTTATAATATTCAATGGTCGCATTCGCAGGATTCAAAATCGAGTCCTAATTCTCGTTTCTCTGCTTCTGTAAATTTAGGTAGTAGCAAATATTTCAAACAATCTGCCAGTCAATTGAATATTGGATCAAATTTAAACAATACTTTAAGTTCCTCCATTTCGTATTCTAAAACGTTTAATTCTGTTCCGCAAGTCAATTTATCATTAACAGCAACTCATTCTCAAAATACTAACACCGAAAAAATCAATATGACACTACCAACCTTACAGTTGAGTGTCGACAGAATTTTTCCGTTTGCACCAGAAGAAGGAGTAAAAAAAGGGATGATTAAAAACATCAATTTGCAATATAATTTGAGTGGTCGAAATGAATTTGAAACTACAGATGCGCTATTTTTTAAACCAGAAATGTTTAAAAAAGCTAAAATTGGTTTTCAACACAGTATTCCAATAAGTACCAATTTTAAAGTATTTAAATATTTTAGTGCAACTGCATCTGCAAATTATAACGAAGTTTGGTATTTAAAAACCATTCGTAAAACCTATGATTTAGCAACAAGAAAAGACTCCATCACTGAAGTTAATAAATTTGATGCTTTTAGAACTTATTCGTTTTCATCAAGTTTAGGAACTACAATTTATGGTACTTTCAAATTTGGAGATACTAAGAAAATTCAGGCCATTCGTCACGTTATGCGTCCTTCAGTTTCCTATAGTTATACACCAAGTTTTGAAAAATATTACGATACGTATGCTTCAGATGGAAGTGGAACAATGACTAAGGAATATACACGTTTTGAAGGCGGAATATATGGTGCTCCTGGAAAAAATAATTCTAACAATCTTGGTTTTAGTTTGAGTAATACTTTTGAAGCCAAAGTAAGAGACAAAGATTCGACAAAAGTAGAACCAAAAAAAGTAATGCTTTTAAACAATTTGAATTTATCAACCAGTTACAACATCATTGCCGATTCTTTGCGTTGGGCACCACTTCGTGTAAGTGCAGGAACTGTTTTATTTAAAGACAAAATGAATGTCAATTTCGGGATGACTTTAAACCCTTATGCACTTGATAATTCCGGAAAAACAATCAATACTTTTAATATTGATAATGGTGGAAGTTTATTTAGAATGACCAGTGCCAATATGACTTTGAACTATTCACTATCAAGTAAAGATGGTGATAAAGATTTAAAAAAGAAAAACAAACAAGGTGAGAGGAATGGTGGTCGTGATGATGATTTGTTTGGTAGTAACGCCGATTTTAGTGACCGCAGAGAAAGCCAATTTGAAGATGATGATAGTGAAGATTCTAGCAAATTTAAAGGTTTTTTTAATGCCGATTTGCCTTGGGATATGACTTTTGCATATCAACTTACTTATGGAAATGAAAAGAGAGAAAACAAATTGATTGGTAACTCTTTAATGGTTTCTTTAAATACTGATATTACTCCAAAATGGAAAATGGGTGTCTCAACAGGTTATGATTTTGTTCAAAAAGGAGTCACTTTTACTCAATTCCGTTTTGAAAGAGACTTATTGAGTTGGCGAATGGATTTTAACTGGACACCATTTGGCACCAATGCGTATTGGAGTTTCTTTATCGGGATAAAATCAGGTGTCTTAAGCGACATCAAATGGGAAAAAAGAACAACTCCAGATCGTATATTGAGATAAATTACTAATACTCAAAAACACCATATTCACTTGTAATGGTAAGTTTTTTAGTTTGACTCTCTTCTACTCTACCAACAATTTGTGCATCAACTCCAAATGATTTTGAAATTGCGATGATATCAGTTGCAATGGTTTCAGGAACATACAATTCCATACGATGACCACAATTAAAAACTTGGTACATTTCTTTCCAATCGGTTTTTGATTGTTCTTGAATCAATTGAAACAATGGTGGCACCGGAAATAAATTGTCTTTAATAATATGTAGTTGATCTATAAAATGCAAAATTTTGGTTTGTGCACCACCAGAGCAATGCACCATTCCGTGAATTTCGTTTGGAGTATATTTTTCTAAAATAGATTTGATAATAGGCGCATATGTACGCGTTGGAGAAAGGACTAATTTTCCCGCATCAATTGGAGAATTTTTTACCTCATCAGTCAATTTTATTTTTCCTGAATAAACTAATTCTTTTGGTACTTGAGCATCATAACTTTCTGGATATTTTTGAGCTAAATAGTTGTCGAAAACATCATGACGTGCAGAAGTTAGTCCGTTGCTTCCCATTCCGCCATTATAAGATTGCTCGTATTTGGCTTGACCGAAAGATGCCAAACCTACAATAACATCTCCTGCTTTTACATTGGCATTATCAATTACTTTATTGCGTGGCATTCTTGCTGTTACTGTAGAATCTACAATTATTGTTCGAACCAAATCGCCTACATCTGCAGTTTCGCCACCAGTTGAATGTATGGTTACACCAAATGATTTTAACTCTGTAATGAGTTCTTCTGTACCGTTGATAATTGCTGAAAGTACTTCGGCTGGAATCAAATTTTTATTCCTTCCTATTGTAGAAGATAACATAATATTGTCTGTTGCACCTACACAAATCAAATCATCGATATTCATTATCAAAGCATCTTGTGCAATTCCTTTCCATACAGAAATATCTCCAGTTTCTTTCCAATACATATAAGCCAAAGACGATTTTGTTCCTGCACCATCTGCATGCATTATCAAACAATATTTATCATCATTGGTTAAATAATCGGGAACAATTTTGCAAAAGGCTTTTGGAAATAATCCTTTATCAATGTTTTTGATGGCGTTATGTACATCTTCTTTTGCAGCTGAAACACCGCGTTGTGCATAGCGATTGGTAGTATCTGAACTCATTTTTTGTTGTGTAGTTGTTTTGCAAAGATAAGTTAGATTATTAGATTATCAGAAATTCCATACTTGATTTTTAGTATCAATTTTCTAAAATTAGAATCTCTACTCTCCTATTTTCTTCTTGCTCCAATTCTGATTTTTCTGGTATTGGATGAATGGGTTTTGTAACGCCGAATCCTTTGTAAGACAATCGTTTTTTATTGATTTTTTGAAGTATCAAGTAATTATAAATTGCTCTTGCTCTGGTTACTGATAATCCATTGATGTCTCCCGAAAGTTGACAACAAATGTGACCTTGAATTTCTATTTTTAAATTGGGATTTTCTTCTAAAGCACATAAAAGTTCATATAATATAGGTTTTGATTTTGGCAAAACTCTTGGGGTCATATTATAGAAATTCAGATTTTTGAGTTTGATAATATCGCCAACTTTTGAACTTCTTATTTTTACTTTTAAAGGAATACTTTCATCTTCTAGATTGACTCCAATTGGGTCTTCTTTTTTGATTTCATAAACTAAGATTACTTTTCTGTTTTCGGATTGAATTTTAGATTGCTGAAAATCTTCTCCATAACCTCGAATTTCATAATTGGGTTTTACGGTAATATTATTTTGTTTCAAAAAATCAAAAATAGCTTGCACTCTTTTTATAGAAAGTGAATCATTGTAGGTATTTGTTCCTTTCCAATCACAATATCCATAAATTTTAGAAACCTCGATAGCTTTATTTTCTGACAACCACGATTGTAGCTCTTGCAAAGCTGTTTGATTCAAAGTAAATTCATCAAAATCAAAAAAAATGATTTTTTTTTCTTGAGCAAAAAGTCCCAAGAAATTAAAAAGAAACAAAAAACAGATCGCTTTTAGGTTCATTTTTTGAAATTTAAAATCAATTGTCTACAATCAAAATCTCTACTCTTCTATTTGCAGATCGTTGTGTTTCGTCTTTTTCAGGTAAAGGAAAAATAGGCTGTGTACTTCCTAATCCTTTAAATGTCAGTCGTTTTTCATCAATTCCGTTGGCTACCAAAAAATTGTTGATGGCTTTGGCTCTTTGTGTTGATAAATCTAATCGGTCAATGGGCATACAACACAAATGTCCTTGAATTTCTATTTTTAGTTTTGGATTGTTTTGCAAAACCAATAATAATTCATACATTTTTCCTTTAGATTCAGGCACTACAATATACGTATTTATTTTGAAATTTAAGTTTTCTATTTTGAGTTTTTCTCCAACAGTTGCTTCCTGAATTTTCTTCATAAATTCTCTATTGAGTTTAAATTCAGATTTGCTTCCGTCTGGGTTTTCAAAAGACAATTTTTCGGGATATACAATTTCTAGTTTAGTCTCAGGAATGACCACAGTTTCTTTAATTCCAAGAATTTCGTTTTCTCTTACAAGATCTTTTTCTTCAAGAAAATACAAGGTTACTTTTCGGTTTTGAGCTTTTATTTTAGTTAGATTATGCAATTCGCCAAAGCTTCTGGTTTTAAAATCATCTCTAATTTTAACTTTGTTTTTTATGAGATTGTAAATAAAATTGATTCGGTTTTTTGCCAATGTATCGTTGTAACCTGTTGAACCATCTTCATCGCAAAAACCATAAATACCTACAATTTTTACTTTTGAGTTTTCAGTTACCCAATTTTCTAAGTTTAATTTTTCTTTTGGAGTTAAATCAAATTTATTGCTTTCAAAATAAATCGAGAATTGTTCTTGTCCTTTTGCAGAAAAGCTTATCACAATAAAAAATAGAAATTGTAGTACTGTTTTCATTTATATATAACGCAATTACTAATAATTAATTTCATTATTCAAATGTAATACCAATTTTCTAGATAAGAGTAACTGTTTTTTTGAATTCGATTACTATTATTTTAAATTTTTTACAACATAGAAACATAGTTTTTATGAAAATTATCAAGTTATTTCATTTTAAGATAGTAAATCATAACTATGTTAACCAATAATTGGTCTTGAAAAAGTAATTATTCTATGTTTCTATGTTGTGAAAAATTAACAATAGAACTTTAGGATATTTTTTAAATTTATTCATTTTAAAAAAATCGAATTCTCAGTCAAACGCTTCGAATTCTAATTCAAACCCATCGAATTCTAATTGACTATTGTAAAGCAAACTAATTAATTTGTATATTTACTAGAAACAAAGCTATTCATTTTAAACTGTTTCTAATGAAAAAAATCTCTACACTTACTTTTATTTTTTTAGGTTTGGTTTGCCAAGCGCAATCTGTTATACAAACGGTCAACTCTGGAAGTGTTATTGCTTCTCGATCTTCTGTTTCCATTGGTGAAATTGTCGTTAATGCAGAAAACCAATCTAATTCTGGTCTTATTGGAATTTTGGCACAGGTCAATGCACAAACGCTAGAAGTTTCTCAATTTGAATTGGCAGACAATATCATTGTT
Organism: Flavobacterium sp.; assembly: GCA_043748275.1. Taxonomy (GTDB): domain Bacteria; phylum Bacteroidota; class Bacteroidia; order Flavobacteriales; family Flavobacteriaceae; genus Flavobacterium. The sequence continues at coordinate 7,208 of JAYTNO010000226.1, forward strand.
TACCCAAATCCAACTGTTTCGAAAGTGTTTTTTCAGACTGATTTGAATTTGAAAAACAAATCGGTTTCAGTATATAACAATACTGGTCAATTGGTTGTTGAGAAACAAATAAATAGTGACAACTCTTTAGATTTAAACGAATTGGCAAGTGGTGTTTATTTGATTCA
>JAYTNO010000227.1:0-2683 GCA_043748275.1 Flavobacterium sp.
AAATTAACTTTGTAACATCTTCTGGATTAACTTTGAAAAACAATAAAATCACATTTGAACTGAAATAAAAAACAATCAATATCAAAAGTACCATAATATAATTTAGGCCGTTTTTTAGTTTCCAATTATAAATCCCTGTTTTTACGTTGTTGTATATTTCTAAACAAATATCGGCATAGATAAAATTAAAAAACATTTGAAAATAGGTTCTAAAAATCATAATGACTTGATCGACAATTCTATATTGTCCTGCCATGAAATTCCCGCCTACATAACTAATTAACATAATTGGTGCATATTGATAAAATGAAAAAAACAATTGTGACATTGTAAGTGAAAATTCGTTTTTTATCAATAGAATAGCCTTTGAAAGTGAGGCGGTTTTAAATGAAAATGAATAGTAGTTATAAATCCAAAAAAATCCAAATGTACTTGCAATTATTGAACCTATACCAAGAAACGAGTTAATAAAAATATAATCTTCTGGTTTTTTAATAAACAAAAACACCAAAGCAACATAAAGTGTTTTTGATATTACATTGATTATCGTAATCCACTTAAAATTCTGAATTCCTTGTAGAAACCAAGTTGGATTAATGAATTGCCCTATGACAATTAATAAACTTAAGAAAATTTGAATTTTATCTTTTTGAAAAAACGGAACAACAAGAATAATTATACAACAAATCAATAAAACAGCTATCAATAATAATAGTTTTGATAAATAAATTGATGTGAATTTTTCTTCTAATATTTTTCTATCATTATTATTTATTGAAATCTCTTTGGTGCCATTTATATAAGAACCGTAATCTACCAATACAATTGCTATCAATGCAAAAGAAAAACCAACACCTGCTTTTCCTAATCCTTCTTCACCACAATAGTAAACAATATGAGGAATAACTAACAAAGGACTTATAAGATTTATAGCTTGTCCAAAGCCATAGATTAAAAAATTTTTTATCTTTTGGTTTTTTAATTTGTTAATTATATTTTGTGTTAACATTATTGTTTTTAAGTTCCGTGTTTTTATCAAAATAAATAATAAAAACAAAAGCCATAGATTTGGAATTTACTATGGCTTTTGTTTAAAATTCAGATTAAATTATTTTGCAAATTTTTCAATCTCCTCTTTTAATACTTTATCCTGAGGATATAAGGATGGATTTTGTCTTTCTCCGTTTTTCAAAACTGCTTTAATTACACCAGAAGTTGGATCAAAGGTACACTTGTTTTCGTCAGCTCTAAAATAGATGCCTAATTCAGCACCAGCAATCTCTCTTTTTTTATCTTTATATTCTAAAAGTACACTTTTTAAAATAACATCTTCTTGATTTTTTTTCATACCGAAATCTAATCTTAACTCAGAAGGAAAATTTTCATTTGGCACTGAAAATATAACTTTTTGAGGAGTTTCACTTCCCTTAACTCCAATCCAAACTGGCTCTTTAAAATCTGGTCCAGAACCATCGGTATAATACAAACTAAAATCATCATCTTTTTTTACAATTACATCTAAAGTAACTTTAAATGAACTATCAACAACTTCTGGAGTAACAACATTTAAATCATCAACTGATTTTTCTTTTTTACAGCTTACTAAAACTATAGTCATTAAAATTAGTGCTACTAAAATTCTATTTCTCATTTTTTTTTAATTTTTTTACAAAAATAACTTTTTTTTTAATTACAAGAAAAATTATTTAATAATTATAAATGAATTAATTTACAGTAATCTTTTTATCTGTAAGGATATAACTATCTTTATTATATAATTTATTTACAATTCTAATACCAATAAAATAATCTCCTTTTGGCAATGATTTAGTACTTATTTTAGTTTCAAATCCGCTGTCATCATAGTTAAACTTATTGTTTAAAAAAGCTGTAACATCTGTTCTTATATTTGATATGGTTTCTACATTATAGTAATCATTGTCATGTATTAATAAAATTTCAATTGTTGATTTTTTACTATCAAATTCTTTATAAGCAGCCCATCCTTTTATTTTCAATTCATTTTTAAGAAAATCAAAAACGTCTACCCCAAAATTGATATTCTGATTTTGGGTCAGTTTGTTTTCTGTTTTAATTGGATCATTTATATCCTTGTAACCAATGTTAATAATTTTATCGTTTTTGGAATAATATACATCTCCTTTTTTGTCTTTAATTGCAACTAGTAATTCATATTTTCCTTTTTCTAAATTGTTCAAAAGAGTAAAACATTCAAATCCAGAATTGTCCAAGTTTTCTTTTTTAAACACAATCGTTATATCTTTTCTCTCACTTTGAACACATTTTTTTAAATAAATGTGTTTATCATTTTTTAAATATATAAATATTGAATCACCAATGTTGTTATTGCTTTTTTCAATGAATGCCCAACCTTTTAACTGGCAAATTAAATCGGTAATTAACTCATTTTCAAAATTTAATTTTACCTCTCCAGAACTTGGTTTTAATGGCCTGTTGTATATTTCAAATTCAACAGGTTTTAAATTTTCCTTTTTAGCTTTTTCTAAATCAAGTTTATCTTTAATCGTATTTAAAGCTAGATTTTTCATTGCTTTTTTACTGGAATAAACAAAGTAATAACCATCCGAATTTGTAATGTTTATTAATCCTTTTTTATATGCTATGCTGAAGTATTTCAAGTTTTCTTTGTTTGAAACATATA
>JAYTNO010000228.1:0-17480 GCA_043748275.1 Flavobacterium sp.
ATTATATATAAAGCTGTTTTTTTCATAATAGAATTTAATGTTTAAAAAAAGTTAATTAACAATTTAAAACATTAGAATCAGGCATAAAAAGTAAATTGGCTGTACAAGAGATATAAAGGTGGTGCATTTGCATCACAATAAAAAAGCATTAAACTACTTTTTTTGAAGTTGGTTTTAAAAGCATTACAATTAATTGAATTATAAGCTTCTTGCAAATAATAATTTGGAGAAAACGAAAATGACTTTACTACTACTTGATCTGTTTTTTCTAAAGTTTTTACAATTTTGTTTTTGCAACATTTAGAATCTTTTTCTACAATACCGCAACAATCTTTTTCAATTTCAAAATAATTTGAAGTGGTGTTTAAAGAAACAGAAGCAATTTCATCCTCACAATAATGTATATTTAAAGCCAATCCTAAGTTGGAAACCAACAAGAAAAAGACTAAAAGGATACTTATGTGTTTTCTGAAAAGCATACTGCAAAAATATTCTAAATAATAAAAAAACACTATAATATAATGTTATTTTTTTGACACCCTTCTTTGGTAATAATAAGCTGGTATAAAGAGCAATAAAAATAATGGTTGAATCAAAAAGCGTCTTACATAAAACAACAAAAATGCATTTTTTTGATCTATTAAATAAATCAATACAAAGAAAAATGAAATAAGTAAAATATAAAAAATGCAATATAATATTGATGTGAATTTTATCAACTCAACGTCTTTATATAACAAATAAATGATTCCGATAGAAAGAATTGAATTTAGAAAATAACGCAAACTCATTGCGAGCAACAATCGAATTCCTTCGAATTTAGGAAAAGCAGTTGTTAAATAATCGCTTTTGAAATAGTCTAAAAAGGGGTCATAAAAAAGTTTGCTTTCGAAGGCACGAATACCAGTTAAAAGCAGAACTAATATCACAATCAAAATGATTCTACCGCTATTATTTTGAAGTTTTTGAAGCATACTTTGAAAATTTATTTACCCAAATAACCCATAAACCAAAAACAACACCATAAATTACTAGTGGAAAAATCACACCATGCAAGAACTCTTCTTGTTTTGGATAATGCAACAATGCAATTGACAACAAAGCAATTCGAATTACATTTAATATATGAATAACCATTATTCCAAATATAATATACAAAATTGTGTGTGTCCTTTTTCCTGAAAAAGCAACAACAAAAGCAACAAACAAGATCATAACACTCAAAGCATTACAACCTTCTACTACTCTTGAAATATAAATTTGATTGAGCACTATTTTTATTGATGATTGACTATCATGTACTATTAATTTGCAATCATAATTCAGAAATAACAATACTTGTTGCACTTGATTAGCTACAAGATTTGTAAAACCATCAACTTCAAAAACTAAAGGATCATCAAATTGTTTTAAATAAAACTGATAAACAATTGATAACAAAATATAAACTGAAAAAAAACGAAACAGGAAAATAAAAAAAGGGCGATATAATTTGAAGTAATTTTTCAAAAGTAAATTTTTAACAAATTTATATAATTTTAAATAGTTTACAATGAATACTTTTGCACAAACAAAAAAAACATGACTTTCGAAGATTTAAAACCAAAGGTAATAGAAATTACAACCAACACATCTAATTCTAGAGAAGAACAACTTTTGAAAATTTGTCAATTGTTAGAACAAAACATAGCATATTATACTTGGGTTGGATTTTATTTTGCTAATCATCAAACTCAAACATTGCATTTAGGACCATATGTTGGTGCGCCAACAGACCATACAGTAATTCCGTTTGGAAAAGGAATTTGTGGTCAAGTTGCCGTTTCAAATCAAAATTTTGTAGTGCCAGACGTGGCTGCACAAGACAACTATATCGCTTGTAGTTTTACGGTAAAATCTGAAATTGTCGTTCCTATTTTTGTAAATGGTCAAAATATTGGTCAAATAGACATAGATTCAAATGTGTTAGATCCTTTTACAAAAGAGGATGAGTATTTCTTAGAATTTGTTACAGCAGAAATAGCAAAATTATATTAACTCTTCAATAAAAGACTTGTTACTTAAAAAATAAAGTGTACTTTTGCACTCGAATACGAGAAACGTATTTATACATAATAATCATTTAAAAGATATTAAAATGTACTTAACTAAAGAAGTTAAAGAAGAAATCTTCGCTAAACACGGAGAAGCAACAAACACTGGAAAATCTGAATCTCAGATTGCATTGTTTACATTTAGAATTAATCACTTAACAGAGCATTTGAAAAAAAATCGTCACGATTATAACACAGAGCGTTCACTAGTGAAATTAGTAGGTAAAAGAAGATCACTTCTTGACTACTTGAAGAAAACGGAAATCAATAGATACCGTGAGATTATCAAAGTATTGGGTATTAGAAAATAATCAATATAGAAAAGAGGTGCGAAAGTGCCTCTTTTTGTTTTTAAATTAAAAAAGAAGTTTCGGTTTTTCATTGGGTTACATACAACTACTACAACTACAACACAACTAACCTAATAGTTTAACAGAATTAAAATTTATGATTCCAAAAGTAACCCAAGAAACAATCGATTTAGGTGATGGCAGAAGCATCACAATCGAAACAGGTAAATTAGCAAAACAAGCAGATGGTTCTGTTGTTGTTCGTTTAGGCGACTGTATGCTTTTAGCTACAGCAGTTTCAGCAAGAACAGCAAACCCAAATGTTGATTTTTTACCATTAACGGTAGATTACCGTGAAAAATTTGCAGCAGCAGGACGTTTTCCTGGTGGATTTTTCAAAAGAGAAGCACGTCCTAGCGACAATGAAGTATTGACAATGCGTCTTGTAGACCGTGTTTTACGTCCGCTATTCCCAGATGATTACCATGCAGAAACGCAAGTCATGATTCAGTTAATGTCACACGATGAAAATGTAATGCCAGATGCATTAGCAGGTTTAGCAGCATCAGCAGCATTAGCAGTTTCAGACATTCCTTTCCACAATTTAATTTCTGAAGTACGTGTAGCACGTATCGACGGAAAATTTGTTATCAACCCAAGCAGAGCACAATTAGAATTATCAGATATTGATATGATGATTGGCGCTTCATTGGACTCAGTTGCGATGGTTGAAGGTGAAATGAAAGAAATTTCAGAACACGAAATGGTTGAAGCAATCAAATTTGCACACGAAGCAATCAAAGTTCAAATTCAAGCACAATTGCGTTTGCAAGAAGCTTTTGGCAAAAAAGAGATTCGTACTTACGAAGGTGAGAAAGAAGACGAAGCAGTTTATGCTAAAGTAAAAGCTTTCGCTTATGACAAATGTTATGCTATTGCTAAAGAAGGAACAGCAAAACACGAAAGAACAGCACAATTTGCAGTTGTAAAAGACGAAGCAAAAGCATTATATACAGAAGAAGAATATGCTGGAAATGCAGATTTAGCTGGATTAGTAGGGAAATATTTCTACAAAACCAATAAAGAAGCCGTTCGTAACGTAATCCTTGAATTAGGAATTCGTCTTGATGGAAGAAAAACTACAGAAATCAGACCAATTTGGTGTGAAACTGATTATTTACCTTCTGTTCATGGTTCATCATTGTTTACTCGTGGAGAAACTCAAGCTTTAGCTACTGTAACTCTAGGAACTTCAAGAGAAGCCAATCAAATAGATTCTCCATCAGAACAAGGAGAAGAAAAATTCTATTTACATTATAATTTCCCCCCATTTTCAACAGGAGAAGCTAAACCTTTAAGAGGAACTTCAAGAAGAGAAGTTGGTCACGGAAACTTAGCACAACGTGCTTTAAAAAATATGATTCCTGTTGATTGTCCTTATACCATTCGTATTGTATCAGAAGTTTTAGAATCAAATGGTTCTTCTTCTATGGCAACTGTTTGTGCTGGAACAATGGCTTTAATGGATGCTGGAGTTCAAATGACAAAACCAGTTTCTGGTATTGCTATGGGATTAATTACAGATGGTCAAAATTTTGCAGTTCTTTCAGATATTTTAGGTGATGAAGATCATTTAGGAGATATGGACTTTAAAGTTACTGGAACTAAAGACGGAATTACAGCTTGTCAAATGGACATCAAAATTGATGGTTTACGTTATGACATTATGGAACAAGCATTGGGTCAAGCTCGTGATGGTCGTTTGCATATTATAGGAAAAATAACCGAAACTATTGCTACACCAAGAGCTGATGTTAAAAAACACGCTCCAAAAATCATAATGAGAACGATTCCTGGTGCTTTTATTGGTGCATTAATTGGACCTGGAGGAAAAGTAATTCAAGAATTACAAAAAGCTACTGGTTGTACAATCGTAATTAATGAAGTTGATGAACAAGGAGTTGTAGAAATTCTAGGTACAGATCCAGACGGAATTGCAAAAGTATTAGCAAAAATTGATTCAATCATTTTCAAACCTGCAATGAACGAATCTTATGAAGTAAAAGTAATAAAAATGTTAGATTTTGGAGCCGTTGTAGAATATACAGATGCACCAGGAAACGAAGTATTATTACACGTATCTGAATTAGCTTGGGAACGCACAGAAAATGTTTCTGATGTAGTAAAAATGGGAGATGTGTTTATGGTAAAATACCTAGGTGTTGACCCAAAAACTAGAAAAGAAAAAGTGTCAAGAAAAGCACTTCTACCAAGACCTCCAAGAGAAGAAAATAAAATTGTTCCAAAATCGGAATAGTTAAGATTTATAATTTTTTTAAAAACCCCAACTTGAGTGATTAAAGTTGGGGTTTTTTTAATTTTAACAAAATCATACTAGTACTTTATAGTATCTTTATAGCTATTCAATTAAACTTATTATATAAAATGGGTATTAAGAATCCAGTAATTAAAATTCTATTATTTATAAGTATTTATATAGTAATTAGTTCCAATACATATTGCCAAATTAATCATTCTACTTCTTTATCTAATTTGTTTGATAATTCTATCAATAAAGAGAACTTAGAAATTAATAATGGCATTTTATTTTTTGATACTTATAATACTTATAAAAATTCTAATCGATATTTTGAGAATAATTTATATAATGAAGGTACTGTATATTATAACAACCAATTATATACAAATATATTTCTGAAATTTGACATATATAAAGATGAACTAATAAAAAAAATGGATGGCAATACTAACTTTATGGGTATTAACCTAATTAAAGATAAAATTGATTATTTTATTATAACCAACAAAAAATTTGTAAATCTAAATAAGAATCAAATTTTACAACCTAAATTTATTGAAGGTTTTTATGAAGAATTTAAACTTTCAAATACATTTGTTTTATATATAAAATATTACAAAGAAAAAATCAATATTATAAGTAATGAATCTGTTTTGAATGATTATCAGGAAAAATATAAATATTTAATTTTTTATAATTCTAATTTTTTTGAAATAGAATCAAAGAAAGATTTAATATCTATTTTCCAAAACTATGAATCTAAAATTAATGATTATTATTTTTTGAATCAACAGAAAATTGCTGATAATAAAAATATATTTATGCAAAATTTAATGCTATTTATCAATCAAAATTTAATTTTAGAAAACAATTAAATATATGAAAAGTAAAATTCTAATCATATTTTTAATTTTCTTTTGCAATCAAAAAATATTTTCACAAGAAAAAAATGAAAATATAAGTATTGAATTCAATGAAAATAGCATAAAAGAGGCTTTGAATAAAATAGAAAATAATACTAATTATAAGTTTTATTATGAATTGAAAAATATTGAAAAAGAGACATTATTAGTAACACTAAATTTCAAAAACACGAAAATAATTGATATTTTAAACTCTATTTTTAATGGCTCAACTCTTAATTATTATATCGATAAAAACAAAGTAATAATTACCAATAATAGTTTGATAGTTGATAGTTTACCCAAAGATTTTTTTGGAGAAACTCTCACTAAATCTAATGAGGATAATCTCGATGACAAACCAGTTTTTTATCAAGAAACAGATTCATCAAATAATACTGTAGTGCTTATTGGAAAAGAAATGAAAAATAGTGTAAAAAAAAATTACATACTATCTGGATTTATTAAAAGCAATAAAACTAACGAACCAATTCCTAATCTAACTTTAAAATTACTTAACAACAAAAAAAGTATACTATCTGATAAAAATGGGTTTTACTCAATTTCACTTCCTTATGGAATGAATACAATTGAGGTAGAATCTCTTAATTATAATAAATTTTTCAAAAAAGTAATGCTTTATAGCGATGGCAAATTAGATATTTTTCTTTCCGAAAATATTAATCAACTTAAGGAAGTTATAATTAAAGGCAAAAAAAATCAAACTGTCAGAAAGGCAATATCCGGAGTTACTACATTAAATTCTGAAGGTGTAAAAAATATACCTTTAGTTCTAGGAGAAAGAGATTTACTTAAAGTAGCAACAACATTACCAGGTATAAAAACAACTGGTGAAGGAACTGCTGGCTTTAATGTTAGAGGCGGTAAAGAAGATCAAAATTTAATTCTTTTGGACGATGCTGTACTTTATAATCCTTCGCATTTTTTAGGTTTTTTCTCTGCTTTAAATCCATATACTATAAATAAAGTAGATATTTATAAAGGGAGTATTCCTGCAGAATTTGGCGGGAGATTATCATCGGTTTTTGATATTTCTTCAAAAAACGGGAATACCAATAAATTTTCAGGAGAAGGAGGAATAGGACCAGTAACAAGTAATATTAGTTTATCTACTCCTATTTTAAAAGAAAAATCAAGCTTGCTTTTTGGAGGAAGAGCAACTTATTCTAGTTGGATATTGAGAAGTTTAAAAGAAGAATCATTACAAAATAGTCAAGCTTCATTTTATGATGGTATAATAAAATATAACCATAAAATAAATCCAAATAATACACTTGAATCTACTTTATATTATAGCCAAGATAAATTTAGCATTTCATCAGATTCATTATTTAAATATAGTAATCGTTTATTGTCATTAAAATGGAATCATATTTATAATTCAAAAGCAAAAAGTACGATTGTAATAACAAACAGTGAATATAAATTTAATATTGATTATCAAACTGAAGGAATAAATTCATTTGATTATGGTTATAAAATCAATGACACTCAATTTATGCTAAAATTTAATTATTTATTTAATAATAAACACAAATTTAATTATGGTGTTTCAAGTAAACTATATCAAATAAACCCAGGTTTTTTGCACCCTAAAAACACAAACTCAACTCTGATCCCTAAATCATTAGAAAATGAAAAAGCAATTGAATCTGCGGTATATTTTTCAGATAATTATAAACTAAGTGATAAATTATTAATTGATTTCGGATTAAGATTTTCAATTTATAATGCTCTAGGAAAATCTTCTCAGAATGTTTATGAAAAAAATTTACCGAAAAATGATGCTACAATTATTGATGTTAAATATTACGGAAATAATAAATTGATAAAAACTTACAGCGGATTTGAACCGAGAATTGCAATTAAATATGCTATAAATGACAATTTATCATTTAAAGCAGGATATGATAAAACCTATCAATACATTCATTTATTATCAAGCAACACAACACAATCTCCTACAGATACCTGGATATTATCTAATTTAAATATTAACCCTCAGAGTGCTCAACAATTTTCATTAGGAATGTATAAAGATTTATATAGCGAAATATTAGAACTTAGTATTGAGGGATATTACAAAAAATCAAAAAAAATTCTTGACTATAAAGTTGGCGCAGAATTACAACTTAATGAAAACATAGAAACAGAACTATTACAAGGTGAAGGAAAAGCCTTTGGGATTGAAGTATTACTGAAAAAAGAAATAGGAAAATTAAACGGATGGTTAGGATATTCTTACTCGCGCACATTAATAAAACTAAATGGCAACTTTGAAGAAGAAAAGGTAAATAACGGTAAATATTTTGCTGCTAATTTTGATAAACCACATGATCTTAGTGCTGTTTTGAATTGGAAATTCACTAATCGTTATAGTTTATCTACAAATTTTGTTTATCAAACAGGAAGACCAATAACCTATCCAATTGGCAAATATCAATTTGGAAATTCTGAATATACTTTATATAGTGACAGAAATAAATTTAGAATACCAGATTATTATAGATTAGATATAGGTTTTAATATTGAAGGAAATCATAAAATAAAAAAACTCGCTCATAGCTTTTGGAATATATCCGTCTATAATGTTCTAGGTAGAAACAATCCATATTCTATTTATTTTATCACAAAAGAAGGGCAGATTAAAGCATACAAAACTTCAATTTTTGCAATTCCTGTTCCTACTATAACTTATAATTTTAAATTCTAGAAGTAATGAAAAAACTATTTAAAATTAAGATTCCAATATTACTATTACTTTTCATTATATTAAATAGTTGTTCAGAACAATATGTTTTACAAACGAATACTTTTGAAGATGCTATAGTAGTTGAAGCAACAATTACCAATGAATTTAAAAAACAAGAAATAAAAATTTCAAGAACTTATCGTTTTGAAGATACTGAGCCAAAATTTGAAACAGGAGCAACCGTTTATATTACTGATGATTTAGGCAACCAATATTTATTTGAAGAAGAAGCTGAATCATATATCTCTGTAAATGCTTTTCAAGCAAGCCCAGGAAGATTTTACAAACTTAACATAACCACAAATCAAGGTAAAACCTACACTTCAACAACAGAAACTTTAACTACTATTAACGAAATAAATAATATCACAACAAATATTGTGACCAAAGATGGAGAAAGAGGAGTTCAAATTAATGTAGATAGCTTTGATCCGAATTTTGCATCAAAATATTATAGATACGAGTATGAAGAAGCTTACAAAATTATAGCGCCAAAATGGGTTAGAAACAAGGCAATAGTTACAGGTCCTGAACAAATAGGAATTCAACCTATTTCTACTGAAACAAAAACATGTTATAGTATAAAAAAATCAACTGATATAATGCTAAGTAACACAACAGATTTAAATGAAGATCGTGAAAATTTTCCGATTCGATTTATAAGCAATCAAAATTATATCATTACTCATAGATACAGTATATTAGTAAAGCGTTATGTAGAAAATTTAGCAGCATATACTTTTTATAAAACATTAAAAGAAATTTCTGCGAGCGGTAGTGTTTTATCTCAAAATCAGCCAGGATTTTTCTATGGTAATATTAAATCTGTTGAAAATCCTAATGAAAAAGCTATTGGTTTTTTTGAAGTTGCATCTATTTCTACCAAAAGAATTTTCTTTAATTATACAGATATTTTCCCTCAAGAACCTTTGCCACCATATTATAATAAGTGCGAAGAACTTGTTTTGTATTTTTGTTTTGGACTTCCTCCTTGTGTTGGAGATGGGATGATACAGGCCATAGAAGCTCATACGTTAACATATTATTATAATGATGGAATTATTTATCATATGTATGAAGCTCCTTGTGGAGATTGCACTACTTTTTCATCAAACATAAAACCATTATTTTGGATAGACTAAAAACCATATTTATATTGATTTGTACACTATCAAACATAGTATTTGGTTCTGCACAAGAAATACCTATTTCTATGAACTATCAAGAAATAGCTTTAAATAATCAAGAATCTATATTTGTTCATTTTAATGGAACCACATTTGTGTCTGGAGAAACCTTGTTGTATAATTTATATTGTTTAAATTCTAAATCCTATTTAAAAAGTTCAATAAGTAAAATAGGTTATTTGGAAATCTTTGACCAAAATTATAAAAGTGTTTATAAATGTAAAATAAATATAGAAAACGGTGTTGGCTACGGTGATGTTTTTATACCAACTTCATTTCATAACGGAATTTATAAAATGGTTTTTCACACCAATTGGATGACTAATAAATCTGAAAATAGTTTTTTTGAACAAGATATTTTGATAATAAATCCTTTTGAACCGTTAAAAGACAATAAAAACATAAGTAATCAAATAAATTTAAATGTTAAAAATCAAAATACAGAAATAATAAGTAACGGTAATGCTATTATAGAAAATAAAATAAAATTAGAGTTAGAGAAAAAGGTGTTTTCTAATCGTGAAAAAGTCAATTTGAAATTGAAACCAATTGATTCTAAATTTTTGAAAGGAAATTATTCAATTTCTATTAGGAAAAAAGAAGATTTACCACTTCAAAAACAAGTAAATGCAATAGAATATACAAAGTCAAATTATCAAACAACTTATTTATCATCTAATATTATACTGCATCTTCCTGAATTAAGAGGTGAACTAATATATGGAACCATAACTGCAAAAAAATCAGGTAAAGAAATTAAAGATAAAACAATTACACTATCCATTCCTTGTAAAAATTTTGTTTTTAAAACAACTAAAACAAATGATTTGGGGCAATTTATTTTCATCCTTGATAAATTTCCAAGTAATACAAATTCAATAATTCAACTTATGGATGAAGATCGAGATGAATATTCCTTAAATATTGATAATTCTAATGTTATAGATTTAAAAAAAATAAAATTTGATACAGCATTTAATATTTCTCAACAATACAAAAATGCTATAGAAACAAGGTCTGTTGCAAGCCAAATTCAAAATGCTTTTTATAAAAATAAAAAGGATAGTATTATTACGAACCCAAATACAAATTCATTTTTTAATACTCTTGAAAAAGATTATATTCTTGATGACTATACAAGATTTTCTACATTAAAAGAAACAATTACTGAAGTTTTAAATGAAGTTTACTATAAACAAAAAAACAAACAATATTCAATTCATCTTAGAGAAAATAGTAATATTGCAGAAGCATTTGGCGCTCCTTTAATAATGATTGATGGTATTTTAATTCAAGATATAAATGAGCTTTTTGATATAGATATGAGTACTATTTTCAAAGTTAGCCTAGTAAATCAACCCTATGTTTATGGCACTTCTATTTTTAGTGGAATTTTAAATTTTGTAACAAAGGACAATAATTATCAAACTAAAGCAACGGGTGATTTCATAAAAAAAACAACTATTTTAAGGCCTTCAAATACTAAAATATATTTTAACCAAGATTACAGTAATTCTCCCCAAAACGACAGAATTCCAGATTATAGAATGCAATTACTTTGGGCACCAAATTTTAAATTAGAAACCGCTGAATCTACACTTTCATTTTATACTTCAGATGTTTCTGGAGAATATGAAATAATGATTGAAGGCTTTTCTGAAAACGGCATTCCAGTTTCTGAAAAAGAAAGTTTTAATGTAAATTAAGTTTTTTTATATTTTTTTTATTTTTTAAAGCAACCATTTAATGTTTTTCACACTAATAGATAAACCTAAAATTATTTATTATGAAATCATTAATAAAATATTTCTTGTTACTTTCTTTATTAACCCTTTTTTCTTGTGAAAACGAACCTGTTGGGAAAGATTTATCAGCCGAAATTATTAGTAAAGATTCCAGTTTATTTCATTTACTGAAAAATGTAACTACAGAGGGAAGCAATCCTTTAGATGAAATTGTTTGTATAGATTTCATTTATCCTTTTTATCTAAACATATATAATGCAAATTTAGATATTATTGGCACAAAATTCTTATCGAGTGATGTTCAATTTAGTGATTTTTTAAGTACTTTACCAGATACTCAATCATTAAGTATTAGTTATCCCATTTCAACAACATTAGCTGATGGTACAGTATTTTCTGTAAATAACAATGAAGAATTAAAACTTGCTATAGATAGTTGTTCAAAAGAAGACATTATAATTTACTGTAATTCATTATTTGGTGGCTGTGATTGCAATGCTTCAATTTGTGTATGGAAAATTCCATATACAATTGATAATGATAATAAATATGCAACTGGTGTTTTTGAATCTAATGGAAATGGAACCCTAAACTTTTCTTTTAATGGAGAAAATTATCCTGGAACTTGGGTTTTTTTGTTTGTTAATGACAAATTACATCTAAATATAAACCTTTCTAGAACTTCACAAGTTGCTCAAGATCTAAACATTGATAGAGCTATAGAGATAATAAATGGTGACATAATAATTACAAACAACCCTAAGAATATAGTTTTAAGAAAAACGTGTCAATCAACAATTAATTATCAAATAGGTGAAGAAGGACCAGCAGGTGGAATTGTTTTTTATGACAAAGGCGATTATAGTTTGGGCTGGAGGTATATAGAAGTTGCAAATACAGATTTAGATTTTTTTGAGTGGGGATGTTTTGGGTCGTTTATAAATAATACAAATAGTACTCAAATTGGTAAGGGTTTTTTCAATTCTGTTTCAATTTCAAATTATCATGATAATTTAATAAATTACTATAACAATCCATCAGTATGCAATTCTTTGAATAATGGAACCGTGGTTGCAAAAGAAGGATTATTATTTGAACAAAATAACAATTCCGATTGGTTTTTACCATCATTAGAAGAATTAGACTTAATGTATCAAAATTTATATTTAAATAATTTGGGAAACTTATCAAGTTCTAATTATTGGAGTTCTACTCAAATTGATGAAGATAATGCAATGACAATAGATTTTGCAACTGGCAATAATGTCCCAAAAACTAAAATTCCTGCCCAAAACAATATAAAAGCAAGAGCAATTCGTTATTTTTAGTAAATAAATAATTTATACAAAATAAATTCATTTAATTGGATCAAGAAAAACTCATAAAATCCTGCATCAAGCAAAACCGTCAAGCACAAGAAGAGTTATATCAAATGTATAAAAAAACTCTTTTTGTGTTGTGTTTAAAGTATTGTGCAAATGAAGCTGAAGCTGAAGATATACTTCATGATTCTTTTATTGAAATTTATACAAACATTAAAAACTATAAGGGCAATGGCTCTTTTGAAGGATGGATTAAAAGAATAACTATTAATAAAGCTATTAATAAATACAAACAATCTCATTTTTTAGTTCCTTTAAAAGATACTTATAATGATGAAACAAGTATTGAAGAAGTAGAAATTAATCTTTCATTGGATACCATATTATCATTAATTCAAAATTTGCCTCATCAATATAGATTAGTTTTCAATTTATACGAATTAGATGATTACTCACATAAAGATATTGCAAAAATGCTTTCGATTTCAGAAGGCACTTCAAAATCTAATTTACATCGAGCTAAACTACTTTTGAAAGAAAATATTTTACAAAACAAAAACTATAACTACATTTTAAAACATGGAAAATAGAAAAGATATTGGCGAAATTATAAAAGAAAAAATGTTTGATTTGGATAAAAATCCAAATGATAAAGTATGGAGTTCAATTAACGAAACTTTAAATAAAAGAAAAAAAAGAAGATTTATATTTTTTTTGTCAACATCATTAATTGGTTTGTTATTAGTAATATCAGCAACAATTTTATTTACAGAGAATTTTACATCTAAAAATAATAAGGAAAATAAAATTAAAAACAATAATGATTTTAGAAGTTCCATTTCTGCTACAGATTATCAAAAAGACAGTATAACAAAAAAGAAAAAAGACTATAAATCAAAAACAAAAACCACAAAAAAACTTATTCAATCAAATGATAAATTAAATGTTTACGAAGTTGTTTCAACATATAAAATTTACATTAATAAAAATAGCACAAAAACTTTTGTAACCAGAAAAAATAGTAAATTAACAAATACTCGCTATCCAAAAAGCAACATCAAGATTGTCAAAAAAGCAATTTCAAAATATAAAAAAAATATAAAAACTTTACCAAAAAAATATAAAAATGAAGTTCCTGATATTATCAAAAATAAAAGCACACAATCAAAAAATTTAAATTTTAATAACAATAAAAATCAATTGCAATTTTTTGAAAAAGAAAATAATGATTCTGTAAATAAAAAAATAAAGGATAAAAATTTAATTTTAGATACTATAAAAAAATCCGACTCATTAAATTTTAAAATATTTAAAAAAGATTCCATTTCCAAAAAGAAAAAAAACTTAAAAGAATTTAAAAAATCAAATGAGAATAATAAAAAAAATAAAACTATAGTTTATTTTAGTGTTTTTTACGGACCAACTTATTATAATTCATTATCTAAATCTACTTCTTTATTAAAAGTAGAAAATCAATTTGATAAAAAAGGAATACTCAATTCAAGTTTTGGTATGTATGGCAGAACTATGTTTAATGAAAAAATAGGTATACGTCTTGGTATAAACGAAACCAATTTAGATTATTCTACTACAATCAATAATACAGGACCAAATGTTTGGGTTTTAGGAAACTCAAATATTGAATTATCCAGTAATTTAACTAAAGAGAATTTTAATGATAGTTTTAAAAATTCAAATAAAATAGAATTGGTTCAAAAAATTAGATATTTAGAATTTCCTATAGAAGCCTATTTTGCTATACAAAATAATAATAAAATAGGGTTTGATGCTACACTTGGGTTTAGCACTTATTTTTTGCAAAAAAATCAAGTATTTGCAAAATCAGAAAATGTTGATTCAATACTAATTGGAAAAGCAAATAATATTAAAGAAATAGTAGAAAGTTTAAATCTAGGAATAATTTTAAATTATAAAATTAACAACCGTTTTCAGATAGATGTTGCTCCAGTTTTGAAATATCAAATAGCACCATATACTAATACTACTAATTTTAAACCTTTTATATTCTCAATACAAACGGGTATAACAGTCAATTGTGGATTATAATTTAATTTTTTTTACTCCTTTTGTAACTTTTTTGTAACCTGTTACGTATAATGTATGTACACTTTAAAAATAAGGAGACAAAAAAAATGAGACAACTAAAAATCACCAAGCAGGTAACCAATCGTGAGACTGCATCGTTAGACAAATATTTACAAGAAATTGGAAAGGTTGACCTTATCACTGCCGATGAAGAAGTAGAGTTGGCACAAAAAATTAAAGCAGGAGATCAAAAAGCATTAGAAAAATTAACAAAAGCCAACTTACGTTTCGTCGTGTCTGTTGCAAAACAATATCAAAATCAAGGACTTACTCTTCCCGATTTGATCAACGAAGGAAATCTTGGTTTGATAAAAGCAGCACAACGTTTTGACGAAACACGTGGTTTCAAATTCATTTCATATGCTGTTTGGTGGATTCGTCAATCGATTCTTCAAGCACTTGCAGAGCAATCTCGTATTGTTCGTTTACCGTTAAACAAAATTGGTTCTATCAATAAAATCAACAAAATGTATGCTTTACTAGAGCAATCTAATGAAAGACCGCCTTCTGCTGAGGAAATTGCAAAAGAACTAGATATGACCGTAAATGATGTAAAAGAGTCTATGAAAAACTCTGGACGTCATTTATCTATGGATGCACCACTTGTTGAAGGAGAAGATTCTAACCTATACGACGTTTTACGTTCAGGTGAATCTCCAAATCCAGATAGAGAATTAATCCACGAATCATTACGTACAGAAATTGAGCGTTCTTTAGAAACCCTTACTCCAAGAGAAGCAGACGTTGTGCGTTTGTATTTTGGATTAGGTGACCAACATCCAATGACATTAGAAGAAATTGGAGAAACATTTGATTTAACTCGTGAGCGTGTTCGTCAAATTAAAGAAAAAGCAATTCGCAGATTAAAACATACTTCAAGAAGCAAAATCTTGAAAACATATCTTGGATAATATCCAAAATAACTATGTCAGGATTAAAAATCTAACATAGTTTGTAAAACAAACAACAGTCTGATTAACTGTTCGTTTTTTGATTGATGATTGAAACCTCGGCTGATTACCGGGGTTTTATTTTTGTCATCAATCAAAAACTTATTTTTTTGATTGCTTCGCCAGTTCGAGCAAAGCTCTCGTGTATGATTGAAACCTCGGCTGATTACCGGGGTTTTATTTTTTCATCAATCAAAAAACTATTTTTTGGATTGCTTCGCCAGTTCGAGCAAAGCTCTCGTGTGATGATTGAAACCTCGGTTGATTACCGTGGTTTTTTGCTTTATCGCAAAAACTCCGGTCAGTTCGACTTTCAGTCTCGGGTTACCGGGGTTTTAGCATTTCGCGTTAAGAAACATTCTTACTTTTAATGGCGTGACCTTTCGTAAAAACTACAGGTCAGGCTATTCGCTTTATCTTTTACTCCACTGCGTTTCGCAAAAGGATACCGCTTCTATCCTTCACGCAAACCCCGTAATTAATCACAATTATTATTCTTTATTAACTTTGCTCAAAACATTTATGCTCTTTGCGGTTAAAATTTTACCTTTGCACAAACACTACAACACAACTATAATGAAAAACACTATTATTGCACCATCAATCCTAGCAGCCGATTTTGCCAATTTGCAACGTGATATCGAAATGATAAATAATTCTCAAGCCGATTGGTTTCACATCGATATCATGGATGGTGTATTTGTCCCAAATATTTCTTTTGGAATGCCAGTTTTAGATGCTATTACTAAACACGCCAAAAAAACAATTGATGTGCATTTGATGATTGTTGATCCTGATCGTTATATTAAAACTTTTTCAGATTTAGGAGCAAATATACTCTCAGTACATTATGAAGCCTGTACGCATCTTCATAGAACCCTACAGGCTATAAAAGCAGAAGGAATGAAAGCTGGAGTTGTACTTAATCCTCATACCAATGTGAGTTTGCTTGAAGATATTATTAACGATATTGATTTGATTTGTATTATGAGTGTTAATCCTGGATTTGGAGGACAATCATTTATTGAGAATACTTATTCAAAAATCAAACAACTGAAAGATTTAATTTCAAGTAAGAATGCAAATACTATTATCGAAATTGATGGTGGTGTAACAAGTAAAAACGCCAAACAATTGGTTGAAGCTGGCGCTGATGTATTGGTTGCTGGAAATTTTGTTTTTAAATCTGAAAATCCTACTCAAACTATAGCGGATTTAAAAGCATTGACTAGTCTTTAAATATACCCTTTTTATAAAAATAAAAAATGCTAGAGATTTTCTAGCATTTTTTTTGTGACCTCGGCAGGGTTGACTTCGTCTTACCTTAAAGCTCCGCTTTAAAAATACAATAGCATTAAAATAAATTGTTCAAGTGAACTTGACATTTATTTTAATGCTATTGTATTCATTCGTGACCTCGGCAGGGTTCGAACCTGCAACCATCAGAGCCGAAATCTGATATTCTATCCAGTTGAACTACGAAGCCATTATTTTTTTAATATTGTTTTTAAAAACGCTCTACCAATTCCAGATTTAAAATATTTTTCACGGAAAACTGCTTTTTCAATTGTTTCAAATTTTTCAAAATATACTAGTTTCTATGGACTAAACCCTTTTGTGGATTTCGTCTTTCCTGAATTATGTTCTTTTAAACGATTATATATATCTGTTGTTTGACCCTTCTATAGCCGTCAATCTATTTGACTCTCTATAACATATACAAAATACTCTATTCTCATTTTGAAATCTGATATTCCCTGCCTGCCGGCAGGCAGGTATCCAGTTGAACTAC
>JAYTNO010000229.1:0-7271 GCA_043748275.1 Flavobacterium sp.
ACTTTTTTCTTCGGAACCATACACGGATTAGGATTTTCAAATTATTTCAAATCGATACTTTCAGGAACTCCAGCCGAAAAAATAATCCCATCACTAGAATTTGCCATAGGCATAGAAGGAGCACAAATTACAATCGTCCTTTCAGTCTTACTCATTTCCTACATCATCCAACATTTTTTCAGATGTTCAAAACGCGATTTTGTACTCGTTACCTCAGCATTAGTTATAGGAATAACACTACCAATGCTTTTAGAAAATCAATTCTGGAAATAAATCAGGAGCGAAAGGTTTAGGCTTATCTAGCCACCTTTTTCCTGCTGTTTGCTACAATCTTCATTTTTTGAATTTGCTTCGCCATTCAAAAAAATGAAGGATTTCCGCTTCCATCAGGGCTAATAAGAGAAATCATTTGTACTTTTGTTGAAAATATAATTACAATCAAAAAATAATTGGTTTTAATAGCATAAATGGAATTAAAAAAATTAAACAAATACGACAAAGCCTATCTCAAAATAGCACGAGAATGGAGTCAGTTATCCTATTGCAAACGCAAACAAGTTGGCGCAATTATCGTCCGTGACAAAATGATAATCTCCGACGGATACAATGGCACACCATCAGGTTTTGACAATTGTTGCGAAGACGATGAAGGATTGACCAATTGGTATGTGCTACATGCAGAAGCAAATGCTATCTTAAAAGTTGCCCGATCAACACAAACCTGTCAAGATGCGACATTATATATCACACTTTCACCTTGCAAAGAATGTAGCAAACTCATACATCAATCGGGAATAAAAAGAGTGGTGTATCAACTAGGTTACAGAGATACATCAGGTATTGATTTTCTTGCCAAAGCAGGAGTTTTAGTAGAACAAATAGAAGTATTAGATTAAACACAAAATGAAAAAAAGCAACATCCTTTTCCCAATACTACTTTTTGCCATGCTTGCTATTGGTGTGTTGCTTGGTGGATTTCTAAATTATCCCAACGCTAGACTTTCATTTTCTAAAAACAATCATAAAAACAAGCTCAATAAACTAATTGATTTTATAGACAACGAATATGTTGATAAAGTCAACACCGATTCTATTGTAGACTTAACTGTAAATAATATTCTAACAAAACTTGACCCACATTCTGTATATATTCCGCCAAGCGAACAAACTGATGAAGCCGAAAGTATGAAAGGTGATTTTGTAGGTATTGGAGTCAATTTTTACATGTATAAAGATTCTGTTGCTATTATCAAACCTGTAGAAAACGGACCGTCAGAAAAAGCAGGAATCAAAGCCGGAGATCGAATTTTATATGCTGATGGCTACAAATTATTTGGTCGAAAATTGTCAAACGACACTTTGTTTTCTAAACTAAAAGGTGTTGAAGGTTCGTCAGTAGAACTTACAGTTTACAGAAAAAGCGAAAACAAAAAATTAAAAATAAAACTCAATCGTGATATTGTACCAATCAAAAGTGTCGATATCGCTTTAATGATAAATGCCACAACAGGTTATATCAAAATCAATCGATTTGCAGAAACAACTTATAGTGAGTTTCATACAGGATTACAAAAACTTCAGAAACTTGGCGCAAAATCATTACTTATTGATGTTAGAGAAAATGGTGGTGGTTATATGGAAATGGCAGCTGCAATTGCTGATGAATTTCTAAAAGACAAACAACTAATTGTTTTTATTAAAAACAGAAAAGGAGAAGTAGATAAAACTTTTGCCACCACAAAAGGCATTTTCGAAACCGGAAAAGTAGCTATGCTTATTGACGAAAATTCTGCTTCAGCGAGTGAAATTCTTGCTGGTGCTATTCAAGATAACGACAGAGGTGTAATTGTTGGTCGTCGTTCTTTCGGAAAAGGATTGGTGCAACGCGAAATGAATTTTGATGATGGTTCAGCCGTTCGATTAACCATTGCTCGTTATTATACTCCAACCGGACGTTCTATTCAGAAACCGTATACAAAAGGGAAAGACGAAGAATATTATAACGAATTTGGAACTCGTTTCTTAAACGGAGAATTGTATGAGAAAGACAGCATTAAAATTGCTGATACTTTAAAATTCAAAACGCCAAAAGGCAAAATTGTTTATGGTGGTGGCGGAATTGTTCCTGATGTTTTTGTTTCGCTAGATGGCAAACACGGCGAAGAAAGTGTAGTTTATATTATGCAACAATCAGGTATTGTTGGTCATTTTGCTTTTGAACAAATTGACAAAAACAGAAAAGCATTTCAGGGATTATCTTTTGAGCAATTTTTAACCAAAATGGATAAAACTGATTTGTATTATACTAATTTTCAAAATTACCTAGCATCAAATGGTGCCAATCTTGAATTAGGAAATAACAAATCGCTTGTAAAAAGATACATTACTGCCGAATTTGCTCGACAACTTTATGATGAGCAAAAATATTTTCAAATAATATTAAAAGAAGATTCGATGGTAAAAGCTGCAATAAATACTTTGACTACAAAATAAGAATTTATTTTTTTATACTATCGTGACTTTGAGAATCTATACCGTCATTCCACAAAGTTAGAATATCTGTAGCTACCGCAGCACCACTTCCTGCGGCAATTGTCAATTGACTTCTCCAACCAGCAAGTGTTCCTGCAACATAAATGCCTTCAGTCACTTTATGATCAAAGTTTTTAAGGAAAATGCGTTCTTTTTCTACAACTGCTTTCGGATGTTTGGCAACATAGTGCATCAATCCTTCAATCGCAAAAGTATTGGAGTAACCAACAGCTAGGACAATCAATTTAGTATGGTATGAATTTTTGTTTGTTGTCACTACAAAATTGGGATATTCTCCTTCAATTTGCACTACTTTTTCGTTACTTATTTGCGAAACGTGAGGATATAAATGTGCTAATTGAGCTGTACTTTCGGTTAATAACTCTGAACCCAATTTGCCTGGAGCAATTCCGTATGCATTATTAAACAAAGCTTCTTGAAGAGACGATGTTTTTTGATGAGTTATAATTCCGATTTTTTTAGTTGCTACAAATGGTTTTTTGTGAGCAGAACCTAATACTAAAGCACAAGAAACTCCAGAAACACCACCACCAATGATAAGGACATCAAACACGTTTATAAATTTTTAGATTTTTCATCAATTACTTTAGACATTCTAAAAATAAGTAGAATAAAAACAGCACAAAAAGAGGCTACAATACCTATCAAAGCCACAACACTGTTGCCTTCAAACAAATGATTAAAATCAAGAAGTGTAATGTTAAAAACAATTAATGCAAGTGCAATTAAAACTAATATCGAAGTAAAAATTTTCATTTTATAAAATAATTTGAAGTGAAAGTAATAAAAAAATGGTTACACAAACAATCCTTTAACATTCGCTGCAAATAATTTAACAGCAATTGCCAATAGAACCACACCAAACGTTTTGCGGACCACTCCCAAACCTGTAGTCCCTAACAGTTTCTCAATTTTTGGAGATGCTTTCAAAACACCATAAACCAAAATAATATTCAAAATGATGGCGACTACAATATTCTCAGCGTAATATTGTGAACGCAAGGAAAGTAGTGTAGTCATTGTTCCAGCACCAGCAATCAAAGGAAAAGCCAATGGTACAATAGAAGCAGAACTTGCTTCGGCATCACGATATATTTTAATACCTAAAATCATTTCTAATGCCAAAAAGAAAAGTACAAATGAACCTGCAACAGCAAATGAATGTACGTCGATACCAATTAAATTCAGAAATTCTTCTCCAATAAAAAGGAAAACAATCATAATAATTCCAGCAACAATAGAGGCTTTCTCAGATTCAATATGACCATGTTTGGTACGCAAATCAACAATAATAGGAATAGTGCCTACAATGTCTATTACTGCAAATAGCACCATGCTCACTGTAATTATTTCTCTGAAATCAAAATTCATATTGAATGGTTTTATGTTGCAAAAGTATTGAATTTGTTATCGTTAAAAGCTAAAATGAGGTTAATTTAATATATAACAATAGAACAAAAAAATTACAATTTAAAAATTAATAAACATTAGTAAAAATCAAAAATTGACTGCTATCTTTGCCAAATGTTTCAACTCGGAAAAACCATCGTATCAGAAGATATTTTAGAAAAAGAATTTGTTTGCAATCTCTCTGCTTGCAAAGGCGCATGCTGTGTAGATGGTGATGCTGGAGCACCTTTAAGCAAAGAAGAAACCGTTATTTTAGAAGAAATTTACACCAAAGTAAAACCTTTTCTTCGCAAAGAAGGCATTGCTGCAATCGAAGCTCAAGGCACTTGGAGAATTGGCACCGATGGCGATTTTGAAACTCCTCTTATTGACGAAAAAGATTGTGCTTATGTTATCTATGATGGCAAAACCGCTCTTTGCGGAATAGAACAAGCCTACAACCAAGGCATAATTAGTTGGAAAAAACCAGTTTCTTGCCATTTATATCCTGTTCGTGTCAAAGATTTTACAGAATTTGCTGCAGTTAATTATGACAAATGGGACATTTGTTCTCCTGCTTGTTCTTTAGGCAAAGAATTAGAAGTTCCGGTTTATAAATTTGTCAAAGAAGCACTTATTCGTCGTTTTGGTGAAGACTGGTATACTGAACTTGAAAAAGTTGCCGAAGACTTGAAAAAATAATTACATTTTACTACTTTTTTATTACTGCTTCCTAAATTTACAAACCCTATATTTTACAGTAGCTTACAACTTTTTATTTTTTTAAACAATTGATTATAAGTATGTTAAATTTATTTGAATTTACACATTAGATAATTAACTTTGTTAAAAACTATTGCCGTTTGTGAATAAGTTTGGCTTTCTTTTTTAGTTTCAATTGACAATCTTTGTAACTGTCAAATGAGTTAAAAAAATCTTAAAAAAAACCCCGATTTATGTCTGCTATTGAACCTATCCTACAAGAAAATAAAAATCGTTTTGTGATTTTTCCGATAAAACACCACGATATTTGGGAATGGTATAAAAAAATGGAAGCCAGTTTTTGGACTGCAGAAGAAATTGATTTGCACCAAGACTTATCTGACTGGAATAATAAACTAAGTGATGACGAGAAATATTTTATTAAACATATATTAGCTTTTTTTGCTGCTTCAGACGGAATTGTAAACGAAAATCTTGCCGAGAACTTCGTTAATGAAGTACAATATGCTGAAGCAAAATTTTTCTATGGTTTTCAGATAATGATGGAAAACATTCATAGCGAAACCTATTCGCTTTTGATTGACACTTATGTAAAAGACGAAGCAGAAAAAGCTGAATTATTCAATGCCTTAGAAGTTTTTCCAGCCATTAAGAAAAAAGCAGATTGGGCTTTAAAATGGATAGAATCAGATTCATTTGCTGAGAGACTTATTGCATTTGCAGCGGTCGAAGGTATTTTCTTTTCTGGCGCATTTTGCTCGATTTTTTGGTTAAAAAAACGTGGCTTGATGCC
Organism: Flavobacterium sp.; assembly: GCA_043748275.1. Taxonomy (GTDB): domain Bacteria; phylum Bacteroidota; class Bacteroidia; order Flavobacteriales; family Flavobacteriaceae; genus Flavobacterium. The sequence goes on from JAYTNO010000229.1 coordinate 5,459, forward strand.
AGGATTAACATTCTCAAACGAATTAATCTCTCGTGACGAAGGTGTTCACTGTGATTTTGCAGTGCATTTACACAATCATCATCTTGTAAATAAAGTACCAAAAGCAAGAATCAGAGAAATTATTATAGATGCTTTAATTATTGAAAGAGAATTTATAACCGAATCGCTACCAGTAAGTTTAATAGGTATGAATGCTGGGTTAATGACACAGTATTTAGAATTTGTTGCTGACAGATTACTCGTAGAATTAGGATGCGAAAGAGAGTACAACACCTCTAATCCTTTTGATTTTATGGATATGATTTCGCTTCAAGGAAAAACAAATTTCTTCGAAAAAAGAGTAGCCGAATATCAAAAAGCAGGTGTGATGAGCACCGATAGTGATTCACAAAAAATAAGTTTCGATGCTGATTTTTAGTATTTAAAACAAATAACTTCTGTAAGAACACAGAATTCAATCAAAGTTCTAAAAAACAAAACAAAAACAAATAACTAAAAAAACAGAAAAGGGATTTTCAGTTTTTAAAAAACTTCAAGCTTATGTATGTAGTAAAAAGAGACGGCCACAAAGAGCCAGTAATGTTCGACAAGATCACAGATAGAATTAAAAAACTGTGTTATGGCTTGAATGATTTGGTAGATTCGGTAAAAGTAGCCATGCGTGTTATCGAAGGTTTGTACGATGGTGTAACCACTTCTGAATTAGACAATTTAGCTGCCGAAACTGCAGCCTCAATGACAATTTCTCACCCAGATTACGCACAATTGGCTGCGAGAATTGCCATTTCAAATTTGCATAAAAACACCAACAAATCATTCTCTGAAACGATGAATGAAATGTATCATTATATTAACCCAAGAACCAATCAAGAAGCACCACTTTTATCAGAAGAAGTGTATAATGTTATTCAAGAGAATGCAGAATTTTTAAACTCACATATTATTTACAATCGTGATTTTAACTATGATTACTTTGGGTTTAAAACCTTAGAACGTTCGTATTTATTAAAAATAAACGGAAAAATAGTAGAAAGACCGCAACATATGTTGATGCGTGTTTCGGTTGGAATTCACTTAAACGATTTGAAATCGGTTATTGAAACTTACGACTTAATGTCAAAAAAATTCTTTACCCACGCAACGCCAACGTTGTTTAATGCTGGTACTCCAAAACCACAAATGTCTTCATGTTTCTTATTGACAATGAAAGACGATAGTATTGACGGGATTTATGACACGTTGAAACAAACGGCAAAAATCTCACAATCAGCTGGTGGAATTGGATTGTCAATTCACAATGTTCGTGCTACAGGATCGTATATTCGTGGTACCAACGGAACTTCAAACGGAATTGTTCCCATGTTGAGAGTTTTCAACGATACAGCACGTTATGTAGACCAAGGTGGTGGTAAAAGAAAAGGAAGTTTTGCTATTTATCTAGAAACTTGGCATGCTGATATTTTTGAATTCTTAGATTTGAAAAAAAATACAGGAAAAGAAGAAATGCGTGCAAGAGATTTATTCTTTGCCATGTGGACTTCAGATTTGTTTATGAAACGTGTTCAAGAAGACACCACTTGGACCTTGATGTGTCCTAACGAATGTCCTGGTTTATGCGATGTTTATGGAGACGAATTCGAAGCATTATATACTTCATATGAAGAAAGAGGAAAAGGAAGAAAAACCATCAAAGCACGTGAATTGTGGGAAAAAATTCTAGAATCGCAAATCGAAACTGGAACTCCATATATGTTGTATAAAGATGCAGCAAACAGAAAATCAAATCAGAAAAATTTAGGAACCATACGTTCGT
>JAYTNO010000230.1:0-17418 GCA_043748275.1 Flavobacterium sp.
CCTTGAGTTCCTTCAATTTCTAGAGAACGAGCCAACTCATCACCATAATACACTTGCGAAATTCCTGGCGCAAGCAATAATTTTGTTCCAGCTTCAAAAGTTTTTTCTCTTTTTTTATCAAAAGGATATCCATCATCGTGAGAGGTAGTATAATTCATAACCGTTTTGCCTTTCAAGTCAGCATGTAAAATATCAGAATATTTAGAAAATAAAGGTTCATAGTCCATTTTGGCTTCATTTCTAAAATCAAAATTGATTAATCCTGTGAATCCATTTTCAAAATAATTTACTTTTTTATCGCTAAAATCATAGATTAATTTGTTGCCAATATTGTATCCATACACTTCACCAACGGTAAAAAAAGGATTGTTGTCTAATACTTTTTTAGGGTTTCTTTTTTTGAAATCTGCAAAAGCAATATCACACACTTTTCTGAAATCTTTCCAAACATCTTCAGTGGTATGTTTTGCAGTATCAACTCTATAACCATCAATTCCATAATCTGAGATGTAATCAGAAAGCCATTTCATAATATAATATTTTGGTGCTCTCGGATAACCTGTTTTTTTGAAAAACGCATCTAATTCGGCAACTTCTTGGTTAAAACGACCTTCTTTTTTCCATTTTTCGACCAAAAAAGGAGGCAAAGCAACATTGGCATTGCTTTCGGTTTTTACATCTGGAAGATTTTCAACCAAGGTGCAAGCTGTTGTATTTTCATAATTGCTGTATTGACATTTTGGAGATGTTCTCACCCAATCACTCGGATACACTGAATCTTCAGGTGTAACTGGTCCGGTGTGATTGATAACAGCATCCAGCATAATCCGGATTCCTTTTGCGTGTGCTTTGGTAACCAATTCTGCTAAATCTTTTTTGGTTCCAAAATTTGGGTCTAAAGCACTCCAATCTCTTGTCCAATAACCGTGAAAGGGATACGAAAAACCTGTGCCTTCATCAACACCCTCGTGTATTTGTTCCACAATTGGTGTCATCCAAATAACGGTTATTCCGAGATTGGTAAAATAGCCGTCATCTAATTTTTGAATAATCCCACGAATATCACCACCTTCAAAACCTCGCAATTTCCCTGTAGTTTTATTCCTATTGAAAGTATGGTCATTGGTTTTGTCTCCATTATTGAAACGATCGGTTAACAGAAAATAAACATTGGCATTTTCCCAAACAAATGGAGTTTTTGGAGTGGCTTTTTTCTTTTTCTGTGCAAAAGAATTTCCGCAAATTAATAATGCTACTAAAACGAAAGTTTTTAATTTATTATTCATAATTTAATATTCTATTTTAATTTCTGGACGAGTTCCTTTTTCCCAATTTATTGGAATTTCCATTGGATTGTTGAATGTTTTATTAATCTGCTCTTTTCCGTTTACAAATATTCTTTTGGGTTGAATACTATGAACAATTAAGGAAACTTCTTTGGTTGTTGAAGGATAATTTTTTCCGATTTCCGTATTCAATTTTAGCGTTAAAACTTTATTAGAAATAGTACTATTGAAATTCAAAATTTCGTATTCTCCTTTTTCATAAGCATTTGCCATTAGTCCATTGTCATTATAAAGTTTTCCAGAAGAATTGGTTACAGTTTCATCAAAATAAAAATGCAAATCAAATTTCTCTAGCGAATATTTTGTTGTGTTTTGAATCGTTTTAATCATTGGAATAAAAGCACCACCACGAACAAAAACCGGAATATGATCTTCAACAACTTCAACAGTTTCAGAGGTTCCAGCTTGGTGTTTTTTGTCTGAATAAAAATCAAACCAATTGTTGCTTTTTGGGAAATAAATAGCCGTAGATGTGATTGCTGATTTTGTTATTGGAGTAACCAAAAAGTCATTTCCCCAAAAATAAGATTCGCATACTTTTTGTAGCTCTAAATTATTAGGTTCTTCAAAAAATAAAGGACGCATTAATGGAGTTCCCTTTTGATTATTATCAAATGATAAAGTGTAATTGTATGGCATTAATTGATAACGCAATTCTACTATTTTTTTGGCTTTGGCTTTGGTGACAATGTCTTTATAAACGGGTTCTGCGGCAACATCTTCGTGTGCATGAGGACGAAAAATGGGGTTGAAAACTCCATATTGCAACCAACGCAAATACAATTCATTATCAAAATAATCACCAGCAAATCCGCCTAAATCTGAGTGCATATAACCCAAACCTTGCATTCCCATTTGAAGCGCAATTTCCATTTGACTTTGAAATCCTCCCCAACTTCTAGAAACGTCGCCACTCCAAGGAATCATACCAAATCGTTGGGAACCAGCATAACCAGAACGCATTAAAATAAATGGTCGAGTAGCAGCAAAATCTTTTTTATAGCCTACAGCAAGCATTTTTGCCCAATTGTGTCCGTAAACATTATGAATTTCGTCTGCTTTTCCACCTGCAGTTATAGCATTTGATGGAAAAACTTCGGGTTCACCCAAATCGCCCCAAAGTCCGGCAACACCTTGATTAATTAATTTTTTGTAAACATTCCAAAACCAAGTTGCGCCTTCGGGTTTGAAAATATCAACTATTCCTGAGTTGCCAAAATAAAAATCCCATATAGCAGGTTTTCCATTTTTTGTCGTTGCTAAAACATTTTTATCGACAGTTTCTTGCCATTTTGAAGAAGTGGTAAGAATAAAGGGTTCGGTAATAAGAATTGTTTTTACGCCTTTTGCATTCAAATCAGCAATCATTTTGTCAGGATTTGAGAAGTTGTCCTTGTCCCAATCGAGATTTCCCATTGTGCCTTTTATGCTTTTTCCAAACCAATATAAATCTAGAATTATAGCATCAACTGGAATTTGATTTTCTTCAAATTTCCGAATAGTTTTTTCAACTTCTTCTTGAGAATGATACCCAAAACGAGACGAAAAATTGCCTAATGCCCAACGTGGAGGCAAAGGTTGCTTGCCTGTAAGAGAGGTATAGTTTGAAATTAAATCGGTCCAAGAATCGCCAAGAATCACTTGATATGTTTTTCTTCCAGAAATGGTTTCGTAAGCTAAAGTATTGTCTTTTTTTGAATCTAAATCTAGATAACCAATAGCAGCATTATCAAAATGAACAGCATACATTTTGGATGACATTATTACAGGAATACAAAAATTCATTAATTCTGCGTGGGTTTCATAACCATAATGAGCACGATTGTACAATTGTAAACGATTACCACGACGGTTCATTCCTAATGCTCTTGCTCCACCACCATAAAGAATTTCATCTTTGGTAAGATTGAACTGAATAATATCTGTGCTGTCTTTTTTGAAATAACCCAATTTTTCTGAAATGATTTCTTTTCCATTTGAAAAATAAGAAATCATTAAAGGTGATTTTTGAATTTGAACTTCAAACGTATTCGATTTTATAGAAAGCTGGTTTTTAGAAGCAGAAAATTTCGCGCCTTTTTTTTGTGGAGCAAGAATTACAGCTTGTGATGTAGGATTGAAAATTTCACCATTTGGAATAAATGATGTTTCAATAATTTTATCAGAATAAGGTTTAATGAGGTAAAACCCATCATTAGTTTTAATTTCTAATGTGTTGTTTTTCCAAGTGTGCGAAAGGTATTTTCGGTTTGCATTTTGCGCAAATGAAAATGTGGTGATTAATAATAAAACTATTAGTTTTTTCATTGTTTTTGTTTTTCTCGCAAAGGCGCAAAGCATATTTTATTAATGTTTTATTCCTGTCTTTGCTATTAGGATGCGACTTTTTTATTTTAATTCCAATACCAATACAGATTTTCCTACAATTTCTAAATCTTCTTTTAGGTTGATTTGTTTTCCAGTAAGAACATCAGTTCCAGTTAGATTGTTTTTGATGCTTTCTCTAAATCGATTTAATTTAATTGTTTGTTTTTCTAAATTGTTGTTAATCAAAACCATCACACTTTCTTTGTCGTTATATCTAAAATATACATAAACATTGTTTTCAGGAATGTAATGCATCATTTTTCCGGAATGAATGACTTCTTTAGATTTTCTCCAATTCAATAATTTTGAAGTAAAAGCATAAAATTTTTCTTGATCAGCAGTTCTTCCAGAAGCTACAAAAGCATTATTGGTATCACTTTTCCATCCGCCAGGAAAATCTTTTCGAATATCAGCATCGCCCAATTTGTCTTTGTTTCCAGCCATACCTAATTCAGAACCATAATATATTTGTGGAATTCCTCTTGTGGTGCTAATCAACGTCATCGCCATTTGGTATTTTTTGAAATCGTTTTTATAAATTTCATTAAATCGTTGTGTATCGTGATTTTCTATAAAAGTCATTATACTATTCGGATTTGGATAAAGAAAATCGTTGGTGAAATTGTCATATACTTTTACCATTCCTTTGTCCCAAGACGATTTATCTTCATTAAAAACTTGACTGATAGCATCGTGCAAAGTAAAATCCATTACGCTAGGTAAATGAGAATTAAAACTTTCAATAGCGCCTATTTTACTGTCTTTTTGCCAATAAGCCATTTGTGCTTGATTGTGCATCCAAACCTCGCCAACGATATTAAAATATGGGTATTCATCTGTAATCGCTTTGGTCCATTTAGCAATACCTTCTTTGTCGTTATAAGAATAAGTATCAACACGAAAACCATCTAAATCAGCAAATTCTATCCACCAAATAGCATTTTGTTTTAAGTAGTTTAGAACTAAAGGATTTGATTGATTTAAATCGGGCATGGAAGGCACAAACCAACCATCCATACAGTTTTTGGCATCAATTTGAGAAGAATTTGTGTCAAATTGTGTTGTCATTCTATAATTAGATTGTGAAAAACCAGGAAATTGATGAATCCAATCGTATGAAGGTAAATCTTTATACATCCAATGTTGCCAACCCCAATGATTGGTTACATAATCCATAATGTTTTTCATTCCACGAGTGTGCAATTCTGACGATAATTTGGCATAATCATCATTCGTTCCGTAACGAGGATCAATTTTGTAAACATCAGATTGACCGTAACCGTGATACGAATAATTTTTATCATTGTCTTCACAAAGAGGTGTTGGCCAAAGTGCTGTAACACCAAGATTTTTAAGATAGTCTAAGTTTTTAATGATGCCTTCAATATCACCACCGTGTCTCCCGCCAGGAATAGTTCTGTCTGATTTTTCGGTAGTTTCGGAAGTACTATCGTTATTAGGATTACCATTTGCAAATCGGTCTGGCATTATCAAATAAATAACATCAGATGCATCATAGCTTTTTCTAAATTTAGAATTTTCTTTTCTTGCTTTTAAAGAATATTTTTGGGTAAATGCTATTTTTTTATTTTTTGAAAAGGAAAAAACAAAATCTTGAGCAATACTATTTTTAGTATCTATTGTAACAAAAACGTAGTTGGGGTTTTCTGTTTTTTTGATATTTTCTACAACAATTGAATTGGAAATTGTTACATCGTATTGCGAAATATTTTTGCCATAAAACATTATTTGAACACTCGACAAATTCATATAAGCCCACCAAAAAGGAGGTTCCATTTTTTCTATTTGAGCGAAAGTTGAAATTGAAAAAAACAAAAAGATGATTAATTTTGTTGTTCTCGCAAAGTCGCAAAGGCGCAAAGTTTTTTTAGTATAGTCCATTAGCTACTCGTTTAATTCCGTTTTTTATTAGTGCTTCATTAAAATTTATTAGTAAACCTAACCTTAAATCAGTTACTCTAATATAAGTTAGTAACTGTTTAAGATGAACATTTGAAATACTTTCTACTGATTTTATTTCAATTATTACTTTATCTTCAACAATCAAGTCAGATCGAAATCCTATGTCTAAATAAACATCGTCCCAAACTACAGGAATTGGTTTTTGTCTTTCTACTTTTAAACCTTTTTTGGTTAATTCGTGATGTAAAATTGCTTCATAAACGCTTTCTAATAGACCAGGACCAAGTCTTGTGTGAATTTTGTAACTCACATCTACTATTATTTTTGAAAGTTCGTTTTCTGTCATAATTTTTGTTTTTTTGTTTCTCACAAAGGCGCAGAGACGCTAAGCTTTATGTTGTATTCTTAATAATAATAAAAAAACTGTTAAAAAAAACAAAGCCGCAAAATTTTCCTTTGCGACTTTGTGTCTTTGCGAGAAACTAAACCGTTACCAAATTATTAGGCTCAACTAAAACTTCTTTGCCATTAACAATGACTGTAATTTCGGAATTACCTTCTAAAGAAAATTGTGTATCCTTATGATTAACAGAAATTTTTAAAATCTGATTTCTAAAGTTTATTTTAAACGAATAACCTTTCCACTCTTTTGGAATTTTTGGTTCGAAATGTAAGGTGTTGTTTTTGACACGCATTCCGCCAAAACCTTCTACAATACTCATCCAAGTTCCAGCCATTGAAGTAATATGACAACCTTCTTCAACTTCTTTATTGTAATCATCTAAATCTAAACGAGATGTTCTTAAATAGAAAGTATATGCTTGTTCCATTCTGCCCAATGTTGCTGCTTGAATGGAGTGCACACAAGGTGAAAGCGAACTTTCATGAACTGTAAAAGGCTCGTAAAAATCAAAATGTTTTTCTAATTGTTCTTTGGTAAAATGATCTTCAAAAAAGTAGAATCCTTGTAAGGTATCCGCTTGTTTGATGTAAGGAGAACGTAAAATTCTATCCCAAGACCATTTTTGATTTATCGGACGTTGACTTTTATCTAAATCGTGTACTTTTATTAATTCTTTATCCAAAAATCCATCTTGTTGCAAATAAACATCGTGCTCTTTTGAAAAAGGGAAATACATATTGTCTGCAACTGATTTCCAATGTGCAATTTCAGAATTGTCTAAATTGACTTTGCTCATGATTCGAGCATAATCAGAACTGTATTCTTTTTCTACTTTATTGATTTGCTCAATGGTATAATCAATACACCATTTTGCCAAGTAATTGGTATAGAAGTTATTGTTTACGTTGTTTTCATATTCATTTGGACCAGTTACACCAAGAATTACATACTGATTTCTGTAGGTAGAGTAAGTTGCTCTTTGATGCCAAAAACGAGCAATTCCGATTAAAACTTCTAAACCTTTTTCTGGAATATAAGAATAATCACCAGTAAAACGGAAGTAATTAAAAATGGCAAAAGCAATGGCTCCATTTCTATGAATTTCTTCAAAAGTTATTTCCCATTCGTTATGGCATTCTTCGCCGTTCATAGTAACCATCGGATACAAAGCGGCACCATTTTTGAATCCTAACTTACCAGCGTTTTCTATCGCTTTATCTAATTGATTGTAACGGTAAGTCAATAAGTTTCTTGCTACTTGTTGGTCTTTGGTCGCCATATAAAATGGAATACAATAAGCTTCGGTATCCCAATAAGTTGAACCACCATATTTTTCGCCGGTAAATCCTTTTGGACCAATATTCAAACGAGAATCTTTACCTAAATAGGTTTGATTCAATTGAAAAATATTGAAACGAATACCTTGTTGTGCTTTTACATCACCATCAATGGTAATATCACTCATTTCCCAGATTTTTGACCATGCTAGGATTTGATTTTCTTTTAATTGATTAAAGCCAATAGAAGTTGCTTTTTCTATTACATTTTCAGCAGCATTTTGAGTGTTTTCGTGGTTTAATGAAACCGTGTAACCACCCAATTTTTGTATCGAAGTAGTTTGTCCTTTTGCAACTGCAACTTCATAAGTAAACTGAATTTTATCAGAAGTTTTTTCAACATTTGATGGAGAAGCATTCAAATTATTACCATCAAGCAAAATACTATTTTGCATAAAAGTGGTTGCAGTAAAATGTGTTTTGAAAGTTCTAGCCGTTACAAAACCATTATTTTCATAATTTGAAACTTCTAATGGTTCCCAGAATTTTTCTTCCCAATTGGCGTCTTCGTTATGAACACCAGCATCTATATAAGGTTTGTATACTATTTTTGAATCCTTATTTAAAGGTGTAATTTTATAATCTATTACTCCCAATTCATCAAGATCTAAAGTAAGAAAACGACAAACAGCAACTGAAATTTCTGTGCCATTTTGTAAAATTGCATTAAAAGAGCGGTTGTAAACACCTTCTTTCATATTCAATTCTCTTTTGTAATTGGTTATAGTTTTACATTTTGCCAAATCCAAAACTTCTCCATTGATTTCGATATCAATTCCAATCCAGTTTGGAGCGTTCAATACTTTAGCAAAATATTCTGGATAACCATTTTTCCACCAACCCACTTTTGTTTTATCTGGATAATAAATTCCGGCAATATAACTTCCTTGAAAAGTTTCGCCCGAGTAATTTTCTTCAAAATTGGCGCGTTGTCCCATAGCACCATTTCCGATACTAAATAAACTTTCTGACGATTTTACCATCTCGGCATCAAATCCTTCTTCTATGATGGACCAATTGTCTGGTTGTATATAATCTTGGTTCATTGTATTTTAATTTGTAAATAGATTAGTTTGATTGTGTTTTTAATTCAAACATTCTATTTTATTTTTAATTTTATTTAATTCTTAATTAAAGATTCTATAAAGGATACATCTATAAAAGTAAAATCTTTAAAGATATATTTTGCTTCGTGTAAAATATTTGCATCTCCAATACCAACACTAGTCATTTTTGCAATATTTGCCGCTTGAACTCCAGCAACCGAATCTTCAAAAACAATAGCATTTTCATTTGAGACATTCAATAATTTTGCAGCTCTAAGAAAAACTTCAGGATCTGGTTTTGCATTGGTAACATCATTTCCGTCAACAATGGCATCAAAAAGTGGTAATATTCCAGTTTTTTCTAGAATTGGTCGAGCATTTTTACTAGCAGAACCTAGTGCTATTAATTGATTATGGTCTTTTAAATAATGCAAAACAGGAAGAACTCCAGGTAAAATTTCGCTTTCATCCATGTCTACTAAATAAGATAAATACTCCTCATTTTTTTGAATGAGCCATTTGTTTTTATCTTCTTGAGAAGCGGTTATTTTGCCAAGATTTAAGATGATATCTAAAGATCTAACTCTGCTTACTCCTTTTAATTCCTCGTTATGCTCAGGTGTAAATTCGATTCCGAGTTCTTGTGCTAACTTTTGCCAAGCCAAGAAATGATATTTTGCGGTATCAACAATAACACCATCAAGGTCGAATATGAATGCTTTTTTACTCATTTAATTTTATTTTCGATTCGTCATTTATAGTTAATGCAATTATACCGGCAAGTATCATAGATGCACCTCCAATTAAAAGTGCGTAAATAGGTTCTGAATTAAAGAATTTGGAAACTAAAAACCCTAAAATGGAAGCCGCAACCAATTGTGGAATAACTATAAAGAAGTTAAAAACGCCCATGTAATATCCCATTTTACTAGAAGGAAGAGCTCCAGAAAGCATGGCATAAGGAACAGATAATATACTTGCCCAAGCAATACCTACACCTATCATTGGAAGCCATTCGATATTGAAAGTGGTAGGTTCTTTTATAAAATAAATAGAAATTAAACCCAAACCACCACACGTTAATGCAATAAAATGTGTAAATTTTCTACTTGTGATTTTTGCTAACAATGGTAATAAGAAAGCACCAATGGCAGCAATTAAATTGTAATTAGCAAACATTTCACCAACTTGATTTGCGCCAGTATTATAGGCTTCAGATGTTGTGTCAGTTGTGCCATATATGTGTTGTGTTACTGCTAGAGTAGTATAAATCCACATGGAGAAAAGGGCAAACCAAGAAAAGAATTGTACCCAAGCCAATTGTTTCATGATTTTTGGCATAAACTGAAAATCATTCATAATAGTTACAAAACCATTTTCTGTATTATTTGCTTTTTGCATCGCACCCGAAATGATTAATGCTAATCCGCCAAGACTAATTAAGCCTAAAGAAAGTACATATAGATCTTTTTTTAGCTCATAATGAAAAATTGCAAAAGTGGCCAAAAGACCAATTGCAAAAAACAATATACCTTTATTTAAATGATATTTCCCGTTTGATTGAAACCATTCTGGCGAATGAGTAATTTTTTGAAATTCATTATCTTTATTTTTATCAAAAGCTTCCATTTCGGAAGGCGAATATTCTTTAGAAGTAAATATCGTCCATAAAACAGTTACGATAAAGGCAACACCGCCAATGTAAAAAGAATATTTTACAGAATCAGGAATAATTCCTAATGGTGCAGTATTTTGAACTCCAAAATGAGTTAATAACAAGGGTAGTTTTGAAGCGATATAAGAACCAATACCGATAAAAAAACTCTGCATGGCAAAACCCATTGTTCTTTGTTTTTCAGAAAGATTATCTCCGACAAAAGCTCGAAAAGGTTCCATAGTTACGTTTATAGAAGCATCCATAATCCATAACATACCTGCTGCAAACCAAAGAAATGGAGAGTTGGGCATTACAAATAATGCAGTAGAAGCGAGAATTGCTCCGGCAAGAAAATAAGGTTTTCTTCTTCCTAATTTATTCCAGGTTCTATCTGAAAAATAACCAATAATTGGTTGAATAATGAGCCCAGTCATTGGTGCTGCAACCCAAAGAATTGGGATGTCATCTACATTGGCACCAAGAGTTTGAAAGATACGGCTAACATTGGAATTTTGCAATGCAAAACCCATTTGTATTCCTAGAAATCCAAAACTCATGTTCCAGATTTGCCAGAAACTTAATTTACGCTTTTCCATTATCGTAATTTAAAAAATTGAATACGATAAGCGCGATGCTTATCAAAACTTACTATATTTTCGAAGTAAAGTACAAGTTCTGATATTGGCGGTAAATATATAATTTTTTTCTTTTCAATAACAGGTTTTAATAATTTAACATTTAAAAAATTAATATCCATTCATCAAAAAGCATTGATAATCAAATGATAAAAAGCACTACAACGTTGGAGTAGATTCTCTAACTACAAGATGCGTTTCTATAACTTCTGTTTTATAATGTTCTTCATCTTCATCTTCACTTTCTAATCTGTCAATAAGCATTTTGGCTGCTTTTCCACCCATTTTGATGCCATTTTGACTAACGGTAGTGATGCTTGGAGAAGAATATTTTGAGATAATTCCGTCTGTAAACCCAATAACCGAAATATCTTCAGGGACTTTCAATCCTTGTTTAATAACTGCTTTTATGGCCGTTACAGCAAACAATTCATTGACTGCAAAAATAGCTTCAAGATCATTGTTTTTAATAAGGTTTTCTATATCATCAGCAGAACTTTCGACATCTTCAATTTTTAAAATTAAATTTTCATTAATTTCAATATCGTTATTTGATAAAGCTTGCAAATAACCTTCTGTTCGTAATTTTCCAACACTTACATAGTCAACAGTTGATATTAAAGCTATTTTTTTAAACCCATTGTTTATAAGGGATTGAACCGCTTGAAATGCGGCAAGTTTATCATCAATAATGACTTTGTCACAAAGAATTTCGTTGCTAACTCTATCAAACATTACAACAGGCATACCTTGATTGATAACTTCTGATATATGATGAAAATCTTTTTTTTGTTGTGTTTCTTTAGATAAAGACATGATAAAACCATCAATACTGCCATTGGCAAGCATTTCCATGTTAATTACTTCCTTATCAAATGATTCGTCAGAAAGACAAACAATGACATTATAACCATTTTCATTAGCAACATTTTCAATACCACTAATAACAGTAGCGAAAAAATGGTGTACAATTTCTGGAATAATAATTCCAATTGTTTTTGTTTTTTTGTTTTTTAAACTTAGTGCAATTAAATTGGGTTTGTAATTGTATAATTTGGCAAAAGCTTGTACTTTTTGTCTAGTATCTTCACTAATTTCTGGACTGTCTCTTAATGACTTAGAAACCGTTGAAATTGAAACATCTAATTCTTTGGCAATATGTTTTAAAGTAACTTTTCTTTTCATGGTTGAAATGGCTAAATACTGTTTTCAGAATAAAGATACTTTTTATTTTTATTAATCGAAAATTTAGCCCCATAAATATGTTTTTTTGCTAAAGTTTTCAACACGAAAACGTTTTCGCAAGACAATTAACTTTTGAAAAATAGCTATATCCAATTATTTACATAAATTTAACCTTCGAAGTAAAATACAAGCTCAAAAAAACTAGTTTTAACTTAAACAAAATGTATGAAAACAATTTACAAAAAGTTGTTATTTTTATTCTTATTGCTTCCTTTTAGTGCGTTGGCACAGAGTGTTTTAGAGGGAATTGTTGCAGACGGCATTACAAAACAACCTTTGCCAGGAGTTAATGTTGTTGTTCAAGGTGCAAATAGTGGCACACAAACCGATTTTGATGGAAAATTTAAAATACTAAACCTTAAAAAAGGGGATAAAATCGTATTTTCTTTTATTGGTTATAAAAATACCACAATAACATTTGATTCTCAAAAAACAGTTTCTGTTGTTTTGGAAGAAGCTGCAAACCAATTGCAAGAAGTGGTAGTGCAGGTAGGTTATGGATCTGTTAAGAAAAAAGATGCAACAGGGTCTGTAACTTTAATATCAACCAAAGATTTTAATAAAGGAGCAATAACAAATGTAGACGGATTGTTGAGCGGAAGAGCATCTGGAGTTGTTGTTACTTCTTCGGGTACGCCAGGAAATGAGGCTGTTATTCGTATTCGTGGTGGTTCATCGTTACTTGCTAGTAATGATCCGTTAATTGTAGTTGATGGATTGCCTTTGGATGGAAATGGTGGAATGGCTTCAATAAATCCAAATGATATTGAGTCTTTATCTATATTAAAAGATGCTTCTGCAACTGCAATTTATGGAAATAGAGGTTCAAATGGTGTGATTATTATTACAACAAAAAAAGGATCAAAAAAAGACATTCAAGTTTCAATAAATACTTTTACTACATTAAATACATTAGCCAAAAAAATTGATGTTTATTCGGCAGATGAATTTAGAACATTAGTAAACGAAAGAGCACCATTGCAAGCTGGTTTGCTAGGTAATTCAAACACAGATTGGCAAAAAGAAATTTTCAAAACTTCGTTTACATCAGATGCAAGTGTTTCTATTCTTGGTAATGTATTCGGAAAAGTGCCAGCAAGATTATCGTTAGGAAATACAGACAATAATGGTTTGTTGCTTACATCAAATTTTAAAAGAACAACAGGTTCAGCTTCATTAAACCCTACATTTTTTGATAATCACTTAAAATTAAACATAACTGGTAATTTTACCTATGTTTTTAGAAGAGATGCAGATGAAGGAGCAATAGGAAGTGCAATATCATCTGATCCAACACAACCTGTTTATGATGCTAATTCTATATATTCAGGATATTATCAAAGTGTTAATCCAGTTACTGGTTTTCCTATAGGAGCATCAAATCCGGTGAGTATGTTAAACGATAGAAGAAAAATTATAAATAGTAAACGTTTCTTTGGTAATTTTAATTTAGATTATAAGTTTCATTTTTTTCCTGCTTTAAGAGTAATTGTTAATTTAGGTATTGATAAATTAGAAGGAACAGAGTTTGAAACAATAAATCCTTTATCTAGATCTGGTTTCAGCACAACTTTAGGACAAATAGGTCGTTACGAAGAAAAATGGTTTGATGATAGTAATAAAAACCTTAATGCTCAGTTAAACTATACCAAATCATTTGGCAAACTAAATGTTGACCTATTAGGAGGTTATGAATTTCAAAAAATTGATAAAGAAAAATTCAGTTCAGGAAATATAAATTACTATGGTTTAGGTGTAAACGAGGAAAGCAATAGAGATGTTTTTACGAGTCCTTTAATAAAATTAGAATCTTATTTTGGAAGATTAAACCTAGGTTTTAATGATAAGTATTTGTTAACTGTTAATTTTAGACGCGATGGTTCTTCAAGAATTTCTCCAATAAATTTATATGAAAATTTTTATGGTGCAGCTGTAGCTTGGAAATTAAAAGAAGAAAATTTTCTTAAAAATTCTAAACTATTTTCTGATTTAAAATTAAGAGTGGGTTATGGTGAAACAGGTCAGCAAAATTTAGGAACTGATGATGCTTGGATAAAAAAATACAGTACTTCTGGTAATTTGTATTATCAATTTGGAAATGCTTTTGTTTTAATATCAAAACCAGATGGCTACAATGAAAATTTGAAATGGGAAAGAAGTAAAAAATACAATGTTGGTTTGGATTTTGGTTTTTTAAACAACAGATTAAAAGGATCTATTGATGGTTATTTTTCTGACACCGACAGATTGTTTTCTCAAACACAACAAGGAGCATTGGTAAATTTATACATTTACGGTCCAGCAAATATTGGTTCTCTTAATTCAAAAGGTATTGATTTTGGTTTAAATTTTGAAGCAGTTCAAAAAGAAAATTTCGATTTGAATTTGAATTATAATTTCACTTATAACAAATTAGAAATAACTAATTTATTTTCGGATGGATTAACTGTTGGTGGCGTAGGTCTTGGAGGATTTGTACAAACACATAGAATTGGTTTAGCACCATTTTCATACTGGGTTTATGAACAAATTTACGATGCAAACGGAAGACCAATAGAAGGAGCTTTTGTAGACAGAAATGCTGATGGAGTAGTTGATAGTAATGATAAATATAATTACAAAAAGCCACAAGCAGATTATACAATGAGTTTAATGACAAATGCTACCATATATAAAAACTGGGATTTTTCAATGGCTTGGAGAGCAAGTTTCGGTAATTATGTTTACGATAGAGTTTCTGCAGACAGATCTGTATTGTCTTCTATTTATAATCCGCAACAAGAAGGAACTTTAGGTAATGCACCGACTGATTATAACAATACAAACTTTAGATTTACCTCAAAAGAATCTGATTATTATGTAAAAGACGGTACGTTTTTAAAACTTGATAATGTAACAGTTGGTTATAATTTTAAGAAATTACTTGGAGACAAAAAATCAGTTCGATTTTATGCAGGTGTTCAAAATGCATTAATAATTACCAAATACAAAAATCTAGATCCAGAGGTTTTTAATGATGGAATTGATGGGACAATTTTTCCTAGAGCAAGAATGTACATGTTAGGAGTAAATGCTAATTTTTAAAAAAGTATTATGAAAAAAATTAATCAAAATTTAGTTAAAAAAGGAATGCTAATGCTTGCCTTTTTATTTTTATTTGGCTCATGTTCTGAAGGTTTAGAAATTTCGCCTAGAGATGATGACCAATTTACAAACGAGTTGTTTTATGCAAACCCAGATTCTTACAAACAGTTTTTAGCAAAAATTTATGCAGGTTTTGCAGTAACTGGTCAACAAGGACCAAGTGGACAATCAGACTTAGGAACTGGAGCAGGAACGGTAGACGAAGGATTTTCTCAATATTTAAGAGGATATTGGCAATTGCAAGAGCTTACAACAGACGAAGCTATTATATCTTGGGGAGAAAGCGACAATCCAACAATTAAAGACTTAAACTTTAATACATGGAATGCTGACAACGTTTTTTTAGAAGCTTTTTTTGCTAGAATATTTTATCAAGTAGGTTTGTGTAATGAATTTTTGCGTGAAACAACAGACGAAAAATTAAACACAAGAGGAGTCTCTGCTGAATTAAAAAATCAAATTAAAACTTTTAGAGCAGAAGTTAGATTTTTAAGAGCATTATCTTATTATCACGGAATCGATATATTTGGGAAATTGCCATTTGCTACTGAAGCAGATTTTTTAGGAACTCTACCACAAATGCAAAGTAGAGAATTTGTATTTAATTATGTAATTGATGAATTAAATGCAATTGATCAAGATTTAGCAGCACCAAGAACAAATGAGTATGCAAGAGCAGATAAAGCCGCAGCTTGGATGCTGAAATCTAAATTATATATAAACTCAAAAGTTTATACAGGGATAGACAGAAGTGAAGATGCATTGATTGCTGTTAATTCTGTAATAAACTCAGGGTATGGTATTGCACCAGTAAGAAATAATTTGTTTAATGCAAATAATAATAACAATGGTGCTCAAGTAGAAATTATTTTTCCTATTGCTTTCGATGGAATAAATACTAAAACTTGGGGAGGAACTACTTATCTAGTTCACGGATGTTGTAACAATGATGTTGCAGCTACTTTAGGAGTAGATTCTGGATGGAATGGATTTAGAGTAAGAAAAGAATTTGTTGATAATGTTGGAACTTCTGATTCAAGAATAAACTATGTGCCAGGAAATACTGATCCAGCTTCAATCTCAGATTATACTTCATTTACACAAGGGAAAAAATTAATTAAATTTTCAAATAAAAATGCAGATGGAACAAGCGGTAGCAATGCGACTCATCCAGATACTGATTTTCCATTATTTAGATTATCTGACGCTTATTTAATGTACGCTGAATTAGCAGTTGTAAATAATACAGGTAATTTGAATACAGCATTGGGTTATATTAATGAATTAAGAACAAGAGCTGGTGTTGCAACCGTTTCTATATCAGATTTAAATCCAGATTTTATTTTAAATGAACGTGCAAAAGAAATGTATTGGGAAGGTTGCAGAAGACAAGACTTAATTAGATTTGATAAGTATTTAACAAATTATACTTGGCAATGGAAAGGCGGAACACAATCTGGCACTACATTAGAAGCTAAAAGACTTATTTTTCCAATTCCAAACAAGGAATTAAGATCTAACGCTAATTTATCTCAAAATATTGGTTATTAAACCATTTTTAAAAGTAACAAAATGAAAAATATAATTAAAAACACAATATTAGCTTTTTTGCTTGTAAGTTTAATTTCTTGCGAAGACGAAAAAGATCCTATCGTAGTTGCAAATGGATTTGAATTAAGAAAGGATTCATCGGTAATTTCACCAAATGTATTAATACCTGCAAATAATACAAATCAATTTGCAAAATTTGAATGGGATGCTAGCAATAATGGTCCAGCATCTGTGTCAACTTATAGTGTTGTAATTTTTGACCATGATAATGATGTTAGTCAAAGTAATCCAGTTGAATATAGCGGAACAGGTTTAATAGTTAACTCAAGTATGAGAAATGTTACTTTAACCGTTAACGAATTTAATAATTTAATAAACAAGTTGCCTACTTTTGAATGTGGCGAAATGAATATAGATGTTCAAATAAAATCAGTATTAGGCACTAATCCATCAACTTCTTTTGTGCAATATTCAAATCCAATAACAATCGCTGTAACAGGATATTCAACTAAGTTGCCAATGCTTGCATTTGTAAAAGATGGTAATATGCCAGAAAACGAACAAAAAATGGCTGCTTCAAGTTTTGATGTCAAAAATGATTATCAAGGATATATGTTTTTAGAGCCAGGAAATTATAAATTTTACCAACCAGATGCTTGTGGTAGTTATGACACACCAACAATATTTGGAGGTACTTCAGGTAGTTTAGAAGTTGGTAATACTGCTACCAGTATAATTATAACAACTGCAGGACAATATTTTAT
>JAYTNO010000231.1:0-2664 GCA_043748275.1 Flavobacterium sp.
GGGGTCGACTGGTTTTGACAGCAAGTCGAATTGAAAAGTAAGCACGTCGAGAACTGGGACAATTCTCGTTAATAAAAGGTCTCAAAACACTTACACGGCGAAGGAAACTACGCTCTTGCTGCATAATCTGAATTATAGTAAGATTAGCCTCGTTCCTACCAGGTAGGAAAGCAGGATTTACCTCGAAAGCTTTGGTTTATAGCGGTCGATCAAGGTAAATCGTAAATTTAAACCTAGATTGGGTAAAGCTTCGGTGTCCATTCGAAATTAAGAAGATAAGCGTTTGGTGGTTGTTTCTGTCCTAGCCCAACGTCGAAAACTCAAACAGGAAATAAGCGTGTAGAAAGTTTTTTGATTGCTTGTTTGGACGGGAGTTCGATTCTCCCCGACTCCACCACCATAGTAACCGCCTATAGATTGTATGATTTATAGGCGGTTTTTGTTTTTAAACCTTTGCTTTCTCTTTGAAAATGTTAACTGCTGGAATACAATTGTTTGTGTCTTGGTGTTTTTACTTTTTAAAGTATTGAATCTATCTCCATAGTAAGTTAAACCCACACTTCTCTTTTTTTAGGGGAACTATCGTACTTATTTTGCGAATTTGTCTTTTGTTTCTACTGGTTTTTGCTTTCTTTTGGTTTTACTTGCTTGTATTCTTTATTAGGTTGTATTGCACTCTACCTTATTATATAGTTACTATATACTTGTTATACCCTTATTGTATTCTTACTATAATTCTACTTTAAAATAATATTTGTATCTCTTAATTTACTACTTTTACTTTTCATTTAATATACGTATTTATGGCCAAAGTTAAAGGACTGCTTCATTTTACGGGTACTCTGCATGGGTTGAATTTTTATTTAAGAAAAGGTGTTCCTATTGCTCGTGCTGCTGGTGGTGGTTTTAATGGAAATGCAATAAAGAATCATCCGTCGATGGTGCGTGTTCGGGAGAATGGATCGGAGTTTAAAGGGTGTATGCATGATGTAAAATATTTTAAGCAAAGCCTTGCTCCTTTTCTTACTCAGATTAAAGATGGGGAATTGCATCAACGGATGGTGCGGTTGTTTACGCAAATAAAGTCTTGTGATGCTGTTTCGGAAAGAGGCAAAAGAAATGTGGGCAGTGGACTTCAAACTATAGCTGGCAAGGCTTGTTTGGAGCATGCTGTTTTAACTGCTGGAACCTCTTTGCACGGGCTTTTGCATCAGCCGTATCGGTTTGATTTTGTCACTGGTTTGCAGCTGATGGGTTTTGATGGTAGGTTGCTTGATTTTCCTGGTGGTGCGACCCATTTGAAACTTAGTGTTGGTTTTTTGAAATTTGATTTTGACCACAGTACTTTTAAGCTGGTTGTTAGTGCTTCTGTTTATTTGGATGGTGATAGTAGTGGTGCTTATTTGTTAGGTCCACTGGAAGCCAATCCTGAAAACGGAACTGCTGTTGGTGTTGTATTTGCTCATTATGTACAACAGGTTAATGGGGTTTACTATCCGTTGCAGCAGGTGTCTGATGTGGTTTTGGAAGTGGTTTATGTGGGTTGATTGTTGTTATTTAGGACAAAAACTAATGTAATGCAACCTTATAATGCATTATTTTTTAAAATCAGAAATCTGTAAGAAATAAAAAATTATACATCTATAATTGTAAAAAAAAGGTATATATTTGAATATAAATAAAAAAAATATACGCAACAAACATGCGCATATCTACCCAGAAAAGGCATGCATGGCGAATGTTTGTTGCGGATATATGTTAGTTGGGCAACAGTTTACCGTAGCGAACGAAAAACATCTGAAAATACATAACTATTAGTTGAAATGTTATTAAGCTTTAAAGAACAAATTATTAATGATTTTCTAATTCCCTCTTTTATTTTAAACGAAGGTGAAATTATTATTATTGAAATTCCACCCGAAGTAGAATTTCAAAAAATCTCTTTAAAATTAATTGAAATTCTAACCGAAATGTCTTCAGAGATTAAATATGTTGAACATTTTAAACAAAACTCATTTTTTACTGTTTTGTTTCCATTAACAGTTGGTAGATATTTAAAAGGATGTGATGAAAATTCAGTTTATAAAAATAAAATTTATGAAATTGATTGGCTGAAACCTAAAACTAAAATTAATTCAATTGCGGGAAGTTATAAAAGAATGCTGTCATTATTCAAAACATTGACTTTTACGAAAAATATAATTATAGATTTAGTTGGTGTTGATCCAATTGGCGGGGTTGAAATTTATAAAATATTGAAGCAAAACCAAAAAGAAAATGGAAGCGTTATTTTATTTGATTCTTGCAATGAATTTGAAAAAGATTGTACAAATTTTATTAGAGCAAAATATATCGGAACTAACGAAATATACAAAGATTATAACGAAATAATGGCTGATAAATAAAAAACCGTCGCCCAACACACGCTACAACGGATTTGGGCAATTGGCTTAATGGAAAAATGGTCTTGTAATTGGGAAAATTAGGCAAATCCGAAAATAGGGCTTAATTTAGTCCCAAACCCGCTGTAGCGCGAGAACGTTAGCAGAAACCCGTGAGCGACACTAACCGCATAAAAAAACCGCAAAAAATCAACAATATAAAACTATATTTGTCGTTTAAGAATTAATGAAAAAAATTGTTCACATATTTCTTCTGATTTAT